>PKWS01000062.1 GCA_003132105.1 Desulfosporosinus sp. | reverse complement strand
TACAAATTGCATACAACCCTCCAGTTTAAATTCACTCCAGAGGTGATCTTTGTATCACCAATACACTTTGTCCGATTTGAATACGGTCCCCAGGAAAAGCCGTCTGATGTGTAATTCTTTGGCCATTAACAAACGAACCATTTGTACTTCCCAAATCGTCCAACCACCAACCATTCTCTCCAGGCGCAATCTTCAGATGCCGCCGCGAAACCTCTGGGTCATGTAGTACCAGCTCACATTGTCCATGGCGACCAATGAAAACCTCCACATCCTTCAGCAAAAACGACTGACCAATATCTGGTCCTTCTATAATTTCGAGAAAGTTCTCTGGATTCCTTCCTTTAAGACCTTGGACCGATAAGTTTGGCTTGACACTCTCTTTAAAAATGGTTGTACTTTCACGCCAATCAAGTTCATCCNNAGCGTCATCAAAATCCACTTCAACAACCATCTCTCGGGGATTCACAGTCTCATCCGAATGCAACTCAATGGCCGGTTTGGTTAAAAACGTATACCCGTTCCGTTCCGCTTCCGCAAATAAATGCTTCGAGAGTTCAATCAGAAACACATCTCCAAAACTAGCTAACGGCCCCCAATCACTGGAATGGAGATAAACCCGATAGATATTCGGTACGTACACCTGTGAAATGCTGACCTGCTTATTTCTAAGCATCGCCTTCACAAGTTCTTTGGCAATTTCCACCGGTTGAAGGCGAGCAGCACCTTTTTTGAAAGCTCCGGTAAATAGAAATTCTGCCATCCCTTCAAATCGGGCTAAAAGGCTCATTATAACTCTCCCTCCCACTGTCGACGAAGTTGACCACAAGCNNTCATGAGCTCTGGATTAGGACGCTCCATTCCGGTTCCTGCCACAGGATTAACTGGAATCAAATTTACATGTCCAAACTGACCTTTTAGTAATCTCGCAATGGCCTCAGCTTCCTCACGCTTTGCGTTCTTAGCAGTCAAGGCCACCTCAAAAGTTATACGGCGATGCGTGATTCGAGTATACTCCTGGCAGGCCTCCATAAGCTCGGTCAGCGGATAACGACGATTCATTGGGATCAACTGATCTCTCACTTCATCCTGTGCTGCATGAAGAGATACAGCAAGACCCACCTGGGGGTTATCTTTAGCCAGTTGAATGATCTGAGGCGCGACCCCACAGGTTGAAATCGTCATCCTCCGCATGCCAATATTTAGCCCCTGTCCATGATTTAAAAGTAGGATTGCCTGGAGAACACGATCATAATTGAGAAGGGGTTCCCCCATACCCATAAATACTAGGTTAGTCACCTGAAAATCCGGATCTTCCTGACGGACATAATGGGTAATCTCCAAAACTTGACCCACGATTTCCCCGACACTGAGGTTTCTCCGAAACCCTTCCAACCCTGTAGCGCAAAAGGCGCACCCCACCGCGCATCCGACTTGAGTCGAGACACAAACTGTATGACGATCCCGCGACCTAGTCCGCGCATAGTCCATCAAAACACACTCGATCGTTTCACCATCGTCAAGGCGGAATAGATACTTTCGAGTGCCATCCTTTGAACGTTGTTCTCGAACCTTTTCCAAAGGATAAAGACTCATGCGAGAACGCAAAGTTTGCAGATCACGATCCCCAATGTTTTTCATTTCCTCCCAGGTACGCACTGCTTTTTGTTGAACCCATTGGAACAATTGGATTGCCCGGAACCGTTTTAAACCAATTTCCTGACAAATCTCAATTAATTCATCTTCTGAACACCCACGCAACTCTCTAGTTTCCATAGTATTTATTATACACCCAATTCATTCCAGTTAAACTTCTCTGCGACGAAATTTTGCTAAGAAAAATCCATCCATGTTATGGCGGTGTGGTAAAAGCTGAAGCATCCCTTTACTCGCTTGTTGAATATCTCTCGGATCCTCAAGGTCAAAGGGCAAATCTTCCACCAAGCTAACAGCCTCAAATTCCGGATGCGTNNCTCCCCCCACTTCAACACAAGATGCTGCCCGTTCCATGATGGCAAGTTGAAGTATGGGCAACTCCTTAAGGTCTTGCTCTTCTTTCTGCCAACGTAAATCTGCTCTCCGTCGAAGAACGCCCAATCCCGAACAAGGAGCGTCAACCAATACGCGCTGATGCGAACCGAGTTTTACCCCGGGCAAATCCCGAGCATCTCCAAATTGAGGTTGGATTATCGTAATCCCTAGTCTTTGGGCTAACTGATTGATAAGTTCCAGTTTTTGATCATGGATATCAAAAGCCATGATTTCTCCCTCATCCTGCATCATCTGAGCCAAATGCGTGGTTTTTCCACCAGGGGCACTACAGGTGTCCAAGACACGTTGTCCTGGTTTGGGGTCTACCACATAGGCAACAAGTTGGGAACTTTCATCTTGAACCGTAAATAGTCCCTCCCGAAAGCTCTCCAGCCGGTCTATGGCACCAAAATTTTGAATCCTAAGGCTTTCCGGAATCCGGGTTCCAAGTTCGACTGTTATTCCTTCCTGTGTGAGACGATCCATTAAATCTTCACGGGAGATCTTTAGGGTATTTGTGCGGATCCAAGTTTGAGCCGGCTCATTATTAGCTTTGCACAAGGCTTCCGTTTCCTCCATACCCCAGCGTTTTAGCCAGCGCT
>PKWS01000090.1:14405-21844 GCA_003132105.1 Desulfosporosinus sp. | reverse complement strand
TAGTTGAACTTATCCAGGGGCTAACCGCCACTTATCGACCACTTATGAAGTGGGCGCTTAGTGGCGGTTAGCCATCGGATAAAAATAGAGCCAGGAAGTTTTTACATCCCCTGACCCATCGTTGGGAACCCAACTAAATTTGAAGAATATAATTCTGATTTGACTATACCGTTCCTAGTATTGTCAGAATGCTATTGAGCTGCTGATTTTTTGTTATTATTTGCAGCGCTTGGAGCAGATTCATACACAGAAGAAGGTATCCGCCCGGTTTTGATATACTCAATCATCATAGGAGTTATATAAGGTACGATAAGGGGTAGCAAGTTAGGCATTAAGGAATCCATGGTCTTGGGCAGCAGGTCAGGCATCAGTTCCTCCATATCCTTAGGCAGTGGACCTACGCGACGCGAAACCTCAGCGAGCATATCAAGCATTACCTTGGGCATAATCCCGGGCACTAACATCGGCATCATGATAGGCATCATTTTACCCATCAAGGCCATGCCTCCAGGGATATATTTCATCGCGTTCATCATGGGCACCATACCAGCAGGCATATTGGCAAACATCTGTGGAAACAAAGCTCCCATAACTTTAGCCATGTTTTCAGGATACATAAGAAGAATGAATTTCTCGAAGTAACTCCACATTTCGAGCGAGTATTCAGATGAATCTGCAGTTTCAAAGCCTAAACCTTTAGCAATAAAATGCGCCAGGTCAGTTATTGGGATATCCATATTATTGGCTTTGTCCGCTGTTCTCAACTGAACCTGACAGCAAGGGCAAAGAGCCAATAAGGCATCAGCGTCTACATCAATGGCTTCCTGAATCCGCACTCCGCCAAGCTTGGCAGCAACAGGCGTTTCACCGATCAATGTTAAAACAGAACCACAGCACAGGGCGTTTTCGCGGTTATGCTCCATTTCCACCAGTTCGACACCGGGGATTGCGGCAAGCAGTTCGCGAGGCGGTTCGTAGATACCCTGAGCACGGCCGGCATGACAGGAGTCATGGAAGGCAACTTTGGCCTTTACCTCATGGTCAAACTTGAGATCGCCTTTGGCTAAAGCTTCTGCAGCCACCTCAGTATAATGCTTAATTTTGAAAGGATAGTCTATAATCGGCCAATTCCTGTCCGCTAAAATTCCGTGATTCTCCGGAAGGCATAACCACTCTGGCAGCCAAAACATTTTCTTTAAACTCACCGAATTCATAAGAGCCGAATCCTGAACCGCCTTGAGCCAACCAACCACCAACAGTTGAGGCTGGCAAGGAGGTTGGATAGAGACGTAAATCCAATCCTTGTTTGTTGATTTGTTTTTGCAGTTGCTCCCATATAACACCCGGCTGTACGCGGACTATTTTTTTAGTGGAATCCACAGCAATAACCTTGTCCATGCCGCTCAAGTCCACCACAACAGCTCCCTTAGCCGGCAAAACCCCGCCGTAACCGGAAGTGGAAGAACCTCTTGGTACAAGCTGCAGTTTTTCCTGCTTAGCTAGCCCAACCAACTCAACGATTTCAGCTTCTTCCATGGGTCTAACTACCGCACCTGCTACCCCAGCAGGTACAAAGGGCTTAATCAGGGCAGGCAGGGCTCCAACGTCGTAGGAATACAGTTTCCGTTCAATTAGGTCTACCTTCATTCTGTCGCCAAAAATCTGTTGAAGGCGGGAGGTAACTTTTTGGTTCACGACTGACATTCTCTTCACTCCTTGTAAGATCATAGTTCCGCCTCTTTTTAAGCGAACTGATGGATTTTAGATCTGTTCTTAACACATAGGATTCTCGAAGGGTCAATAGTAGTAAAAAAAGAGCAATGACTTATAAATATTATTTTGCCCTGCAAATAAGCGCCCTCCTTTCGCTTACTAACTGGGTAACCCTGGGGTATATAGAATTATAGGCCTTTTTGATAATAGGGCAAGGCATTCTATGAGTATCAATACAGATAAATGCAACAACTGATAAGAAAAATCTTTATAAAAAAGCCCAAAAACTATTACTAGCTTTTGGGCTTCCGAATATATAAAGGGGTTAGAATGAAAACGATCTCTTAACTAATTTTCACCGTGACTGGAGCAGTGCTAACAACATGCTTACGGAGTCCCAACACAGAGTTAGGAATTCCAAACGCCATACCGATCAGTTCCGTTATATACATCACGGGCACCTTGGTTTTCCTACCTGTTGCTTTCGTCATAGCTCCTTGGCGCAAATCGAGATTCGACATGCACATGGGGCAAGCGGTTGCGATGGCGTCCACTCCAGCTTCTTTGGCTTGATATACAATTTTGCCACTCAGCTCGACCACGATTTCCGGCCTAGTTAACACATAAGCTGCACCGCAGCAATCGGTTTTACTGTCCCAGGAAACCACTTCAGCCCCTAAGGCTACTAAGAGTTTATCCATACTGACCGGATTCGTCGGGTGGTCAAACTGGGCAATCTTCGCCGGGCGAGTCAGCATGCATCCGTAATAGGGAGCAATTTTCAAACCCTTTAAGGGTTTTTTTACTCTAGCAGCCACTTTGTCAAGCCCAATCCGATCCACCAACAGTTCTAAGATATTCAGCACATGAACTGTATTATTGTAGTTCATCTCGATGGCTTGTTGGACTCTCTCGGATGTTTCTTTACTTTCAGCACACTCGATCTCAGCCGTGCGTAAGTGATTGAAACATGCGGCACAGGGAGCCATGACTTCTTTCATGCCCGCTTTCTCGGCTTGTGCTAAGTTTCTAGCAGGTAAGGCCAAAGCTAAAAGGTGATCGACCTGATGAGCCGGGGTAGACCCACAGCAGTTCCAATCTGGAATCTCTTCCAATTGAACATCTAACGCTTTTAAAACTTCACGGGTTGAGGATTCATAATTCTTGGCAGTTGAGTGGAGGGTACATCCAGGAAAGTATCCAGTCTTCATAACGTATGCCCTCCTTGCATTTTCTGCACATTGTCAAATATTTTAGCCACAGCGGCCTGTCCGTGAATCTTATGAGGTAGGATGTCGCCGATACTCATAATACCCTTCAAGAACATAGGGGGTCCAATCGGAATCAACGCGGTCACATCCCGAACTAGTTCTCCCTGGGAAAGCATATTCTTGACCATCAGACCCACTTCGTGCATCCGCCCGATATTTCGAACCTCTCCTAGGAAAATCTTGTTCATCTTAGGGATTTTCTTCTCGTTTGACGTGTACCCTTCTTCTTTGGCCATCGACCGCAGTACATTCATCACTTCGTAAAGTTCGAAACCTGCAGGACACTGGGCACCGCACGTTCCACACTGAATGCACATTTGAATCGTTTTGCTAGGTAAAACTTGATCTTTCATGCCGTAGACAATCATTTCTAAAATCGAGTTAGGTGCATAGTCCATGACCTGGGAAAATGGGCACCCTCCTGAGCATTTACTGCACTGATAGCACTCTTGAACTTTTTGTCCGCTCCGTGCTTCTACCTCTTCAAGAAAACTGTGTTCCTCTTGGAGTACTACTTTCAACCCTCTTCACCCTCTCTCCGGTGTTTTGAACAGTGATCAAACTTATGATATATCAAAGACGGCTGTTGGAATTTAGGTTCAATACCACGGCGCGTTGCTTCTTCGCGGAGCGTCGCCATAATTTCATTTAACGGGATACCGACCGGGCATATTGCTTCGCACCCGGTGCAATTTTTCCCGCATAACCAGATAGTACGGCTGTCTAAAACCTGTTCATCCAGACCATCCAGCAAGTATTCAATGACTTGACGTGGGGACAAGTCGAATTCATCCACATGAGCACATCCCCCGCCACACTTTGAACATTGCATGCAAGCTGTGAGGGACTTATGAATGCCCTCTTCTACGATTGTTCGAATACCGTCTTCCTGAATACGCAAACGCATTTTAGGTTCACATCCTTACATTTCAGCGTTCTTAGCGGGTCACTGCAAGAGCCTCAATGGCTGAAAGTCCGCCCATCGCCACAGCACTGGCAATTTCCATTGGTTGCGTACAGCTTCCTGCAAGGAAAATACCGGGTTTAGAGGAGTGGCAAGGTTGCACATTCGACTCCACATCTTGGAAGAATCCATACTCATCCGTCGCAATCCCTAAAATCGCTGCCAGATCACGTGATCCAACAGGTGGTTCCATGGCGGATGCCAAGACCACTAAATCTGCTTCCACTTCTACTGGGTTTCCCATGAGGGAATCCTCAGCACGGACCAGGAGTTTTCCTTCGCTTTCCAACACTTTGGCCACCCGTCCACGGATATAGCGCACGTTATACTCTTCCATGGCCGAACGTATGAACTCTTCGTAACCTTTGCCGAGCGCACGGATGTCGATATAGAAAACGTAGGATTTCGATTGAGGATTGGCTTTTTTCATCATGATGGCGTGTTTTGCGGAATAGGAACAACAGATTTTCGAACAGTAAACATGGCCCTTCGCTTTATCTCGCGAACCCACACAATGAACAAAGACGACCCGAACATTTCCCTGAGGCAAGCGGTTTTCTGCCGCCATTTTCTCAAATTCTAAGCTTGTAACCACGTTAGGGCTCCGACCGTAGCTATACTCGGTGTAAGCCGTGGGCTCCATGTAATGAAAGCCTGCAGCAACAATAATGGCACCGACGTTTTCCTTGCGGGTTCCGTTCGACGTGGTTAACTCGACCGTAAAATCTCCGAGCTCCCCTTGACAGGCTGTGACAGTCGTATCGGTCAGAATCTCAATGTTGGACGAGGCCTGAACTTTTTGAACTTCTTGAGAAACTAAGGCCTTCGCATCCCCTAGGACCGGAAATGTATAGGTTAATTTTGCAAAGTTCCCTCCGAGCGCGTTTTCTTTTTCAATTAAAATTACAGTTCCACCGTTTTGGGCAATTTTCTCTGCGGCGGTAATTCCTGCAATTCCTCCGCCTATAACTAGCGTCTTTTTGCTCAAGATACCTGTCCTCCTCTATTAACGACCAATTCGGTCTAAGACATTTTCGAGACGTGCACGTCCACTGACATGGGCGGCAAAACCTAACTTCGCTACATCAAGTCCCAAACCCATACCGACGAGTTGAGCGATGTGCACAACAGGAGTTTGGTAATCTCCCTCATTACGGAAATTAAATTGTTGTTGAATGCGGTCTAACTGACTGTGACAGTAAGGACACTGGACGACCAGGATATCAGGATCGGCCTCTTTGACGGAATCTAATTTGATTTTGGTATGCTCTAGCGAAAGGTCTTTACCATTGATAACCTGCGTAAAGCCTGTCCCGCAACATTCACGGTTAGCCGTATAAGGGACGACCTCTCCCCCTAAGATTTCAATAATTTCTTCTAAATAAGAAGGCATCTGGGCATCATCAATAGCAGTATATTTCCCGCCTCCGAGATAATGACAGCCATAATGTGTTGCGATTTTAATTCCCTTAAGCGGGCGTTTGACATTTTTCGCAATTTCTTCTTTCAAGCGATAGTACATTTCGGCGATATGATAAACGTTGCTTGTCCCTTTATATTCCTTGCCCATCATGTTTAACATCATGTTGACACTGGCCTTAACTTCTTCATTATGATTCATGAAATGACCAAACTCATTAAGGAACGTCCAGCAACCGTTACAAACAACGCACGTATCAAGTCCTTTTTCCTCTGCCAGCGAAAGATTACGAGCCACTGCAGGCATGGAGGCGGTAGGGGCTGCAACATTGGCAAAGGTTACAAAACCACCACAGCATGTCTGTTCATCCGATTCCACGGGTTCTATTCCAAGAACACGCAGGGTATCGGAAGAGCACGCTTCAATTCCAGGGTATTTATTACTGGCAACACAGCTTTTGAAGAGGAAAATTTTCTTGGGTATTGGAATTTGAGCTACTATATCAAGCCTAGGCATTTGTCTTTCCTCCTATCGGTTCTCCATAATTGTAAAACCGCATTTTTGTCTTAATTTTTCCTACTCTAGAAGGCAGAGGCTTGGTTTTGCACTTCTTCGCTTGCGCATCGTCGCACGTAGTACAATCTAAGAGATCGACTCCGCCGATTTTCTTCATAAAGCTTGTCATGCCACTCAGATCCGAAATCATGTTAATCTCAGCCACGCCCCGCTTACTGACGATTCGCTTAGTAGGGAGTCCTGCCGCTTCACGAATTTTACCAATGTCTCCAATTGTATCCACTACAAATGGATTCCTCTCTCGAGACGAAACGGTAATACCATCTTTCAGATAGTCCTTCTCCGCATAAGCTTCGAGTTGCTTAACATCTTCCCAGCCGTATCCTTCATTCATCGAGGCTAAACGAAGCATGAAGATAAAAAATGGGAAGTTAATATCCATCGGGCAAGTAGCATAACAACCACTACAGAAAAAGCATTGCCACAGTTCCACACTGGATAAAACCCGTTTGATATTCCCATTTACTAGGTCGCGAATCAATTTTCTAGGATTGTAACCCGGTGTCACCGCGGCCGCCGGACATTGACCCGTACACTTTCCACATTGCAAACATCGTTGTGCCTCATTGACAAATCCCATAGCGATGGGTTTCCACCGCTCATAAAAATCGTCGTCCCAGTCTTTAACTTGTTCGAGCACAAGTTTCCCTCCATTCTGCTTTAGTTTTTGCCTACTTGCCTTTAACCGCCTGCTTAATCATAGGCGCCATTTGAGGCATGAACTTGAACAAATCTTCCCGTGTGTCCTTGCTCGACATCATGAACTTAACCATACCAGGCATCATTTTCATCATTCGACTCAAAGGCATCTCCATACTAAAGAGATCTTCAAAATACTTAAGAGTGCGATCCCCTGCAGCCTCACTGGTTTCCTTACCGTAGGCCTCTAAATAGTTATCTGCCATTGTTAAGCCCTCCTCAATAAGTTGATAGTTATTTAGATCTAAACAAATTAGTTATTTTCACAATTCCCAAATCGCTTCCTCTCAAACAAATATCATACACTGGCTTGATCATGATTAATTAATAGTTCGCATACACTGACCTCGACACCCAATGTTTAGGATCTGGTCAGGTTCCATAGGATTATAAAGTGGTTGGAAAAAGGAACATTTAGAACAATAGCTAAGATTTATGGCGTAATTAATCCCACTGCAGTTTGGACAAGTAATCTCTTTCACATTAGGTGGCATCGGATCTATTTTTTCTAAAACCATAAAAAATTTAGGACGAAATTCAGAAACTAACGTCCCACAATGAGAACATTCTAACACCGAATACCCCTCCCCCCCCCGTGTGGATTAACAATCTAAGAATAGCATCTAATCAATTGCAGGTCAATAAGTAAAATGATAATAATTTCACTTTCTCATCTCAACTTATTTCTTCAATATATGTAAAGAAAACTTAGCTAGCTCCAAGCCTTCAGGCGCCGGCGGTCGGTCGAATGCCAACTCCGTCCAGGCGCATTCGACACTAGACACGTCCTGGGTCG
>PKWS01000090.1:8498-14388 GCA_003132105.1 Desulfosporosinus sp. | reverse complement strand
TTTCATTAATGTTGCTATAGCTCTATTTAGCACAGTCTGGTGGTCCTCACCCAGTTCAATCGCATCTGTCATACAAGTCTCAAAGACTAAACGGTTGACAAATGAAAGGTATTCGGATATATTAATGAAGAAATTGGTATACCCTATTGGGGTATGCTGAAAATTAATTCGTGGGCATAATCCAAGTTTTAACCTAGTGCCAGAAGAAGTCTCCCACTTCTATAAGTAGGAGCTGAATTCGGCACAATTCATTATTATTCCAAGCAAGTATTAATTCATTGAAAATTAAAGGAGCGAAAATTATGGAGAACTTATCGACATTACGTGATGCAGATTTAGCGCGACGCCTACAAACATTATCCGAGGAACTCGAAGAATTAGAAGAAGAAAAAGGCTATGTCTTAAGACAGACCGGGCTTCATGTCTCTGGAGGCGTAATGAAAAAATACGAATCCCAAACGATTACTTTAACTGAATCTATTGCAGAGTTAAAAGCGGAACTAGAACGACGTAAATAGGAAATATAAATATATGAGCTTGCCCAACATTAAGGCCCTTGTTTAATTTTCTTTAAACAAAGGCCTTAACTTATTTTATTTTTAACCAAAAATGTTTTGGCTTATGCTAAATCCTTATCACTGTTGATCTTAATCTGTTCCGCTAAACGTTTAGCGATCTGATCGAAGGCTGGGGATTGATAATCTTCAATCTTACCAGCATCCGATAACTCAGCCAATAGTGGGTCAATGGCAAGCTCCCCCAAATAAGGGATAGAATTTCGTTTTGCTTCCTCATCGCCTTTCGGTTTCCCGAAAATTTCTATCCGCTTAGTACAGTCCGGACATTGCACATACGCCATATTTTCAATCAGCCCGTAAATATGGGGTTCATACTTTCGCACCATTTTAATCGCTTTTCGAACAACCATATTCGCCAAGGCCTGTGGACTCGTCACCATAACAACTCCATCGATGGGTAACGATTGGAATACCGTGATCGGCACATCCCCCGTCCCAGGTGGCAAATCGATCAACAGATAATCTAACTCACCCCAAATTACTTCTGTCCAAAACTGATTGACGATTTGGGTAATCAGTGGTCCACGTAAAATTACCGGGTCATCTTCGGTTTCTATCATAAGATTTAGGGACATTAATTTAACACCATCACGGCTTTTTGAAGGAAGTATACCCGCTTCACCGACACCAGCTCTTCCAGTTACTCCGAAGATTTTCGGAATACTTGGGCCAGTTATATCAGCGTCTAAAACCCCTACTTTATACCCTTGACGCATCAGGCTCACGGCCAACATACTTGTGACAGAGGATTTACCGACTCCTCCTTTGCCGCTCATGACTGCAATCACTTTGCCAACGTGACTCGCTTTTTGAGCCTCTGTAACTTTGGGTTCACTGGAACAACTATCTGTGGTACATGTCCCCGCTGCCGAACAGCTATTACACGACTCGCTCATGGTGTGCCTCCCTTTCAATCAACATGTTTATGATCATCATCATGGTGTTGGCAGACCGATCCGGTACTCACAAGATTGCCAGAGGCATATGTCTTTGCCACTTCGGCCACACTTCCTGAGGCCCCTGTTACTACTTCTAGCCCTATCGCCTTGAGGCCATTGAGCATGCCTCCGCCAATACCTCCACAAACTAGCACATCTACCCCATTACGCTTGAACATACTTGCTAGTCCTTCATGCTGATGTTGAAGGCCTTCTGAACTAAGTAGTTCTACAAATCGGGCATCTTTGCCTTCTATTTCAAACACTGTAAATCCTGCTGCTCGTCCAAAATGGGGATCTAAAACATCGCCGTTCGTTGGAATTGCAATTTTCTTTGACATATATATTATACCCTCCCATTTAATAATCTATTTTTGTTCTCCGTGTTGACTCTTTTTCATGTTTCCACATTTAGGACAGGCAATTTCATATCCATGTTGACCGCCTGCCGTACACGGTTCAACCTCCCAAACTTGTCCGCAATCGACACACTCAAACACCCTATTTTTTATCAGATAGTTACCACCTCGAATTATAATAGGCCGTCCTTCTACTAACGCAGTGGCAACTTTGGACCTAGCTGCTCCTAGGATTCGTTGAAACGTTGCTCTAGAAACTCCCATGGATGCTGCACACTCAACTTGATCCAGACCCACTTTGTCTTTAAGACGGATGGCCTCTAATTCCTCAAGCCGAATTAATACTTCAGGGCAACTTGACTGTTCCTGTGGGATAAACGTTTGGCAGACTATTGTATCATCGATTAGGCCACAACAACGCCGCCTCGACATTGTATCAGCTCCTTTTGAGCATATGCTCAATTCCAGTATATCCAACATTGTTCATAAAATCAATTTATATTTGTGTGTCAACGTTAAATTCATTAGCGCACTGCGTACACTTAATCTTAATTGTACCTTTGTTTATTGGAAAGCGAATTTTAGTGTAACATTTTTTGCATTCAACAACTCGATGGTCGATAAGTTTAAGGATTTTTGTAGGGTCGAACCCTGTAACAAAGTCTTTTCCAATNNTTAATGTCCTTTTGCTCAAACTGAATTTTATTCTGGAAAAGGAAATTCTTTGCTATCTTACAAGAAGAACAGGTTTGAGTGGTAAACATGATGACATCTTTCATTACCCGATCTCCTTATTTTATCCAATGGCTAACCGCCACTAACACTCCCACTTCTTAAGGGAGATAAGTGGCGCTAAGCCNNTGAAGTAAGTTTCCTTTATACCTCTCACAGTCTGTCCTCTTCCGCCATCGCGCTAATTAAAATGTCTTTTAGGCGTTCCAATCCGACTGTGCGTGCTTCCAATGGTATAGAGGCCCAATCGGAAAAGTCTAATATTTCCTCGACATGCTCCATAGCATAATCATCAAAGAAGCCTATCGAATCTAGCATGATTCCTCCGCCAGTATACTGTGGAAAGTTCTCGTTCGCATTTGCTTTATCCCAGCCTTTAAAGACCATATCGCGGTATTTTAGCCACCCTGGCGTACAAAACCAAACTTTTTGCCCTTCAGCCAATGTCTCTCTTTCCTCTACAGTAGCCAACATGTCTAGGCAGTTTTCCACTTGGGTTCGGGCGATGTAGTACCCCTCTTCTCGCATTTCTTCAATAACGGTATCGATGGTTCGGTATGAATCGCGCATGTTGATGTAACAATACTTGCCTCCAAAGACTACAATTATTTTTTTGGCGCTTTTCTTAGCTATTTCCAATTGCTTTTGCAATTGATTTTCTAATTCGTCAGGAACCTGGTGAAGTCCTGGAGCCGTATAAATCGCTTGCACATCTAGGAAACCGATTTCTTTTAGATAATTTAATTCCGGTATCATAGTACCGCAGGCCACAATGGCATAGTCACCAAATGAAATGCTCTTTGCCAATTAAGTCTCCTCCTTCTCAATTTCTCAGTCCAAAAAACCAATTTCGTTTTTTCTTGCTTCCTAATTGTAATACCCTATACGGGTATAGTCAATCAATGCGTCTCTTATTTTTTTACGCTGAATACTCGGTTTCCTTTCACAATGTTTCTTAGAGACGAACTTGAAAGGGCTTTCTTTCGAAAGCCCTTTCAATAGAGTGTCCTAGCATCAACGCCAATGAGTTAATAAAATCAGTTTTACTGGTGCATTGTTCTTCCGCCCCATACTCTACTAGCATGGCAGACCTGACAATTCCAAATCCAGTAATTATCTCCTTGGAATTTTTGGGGAATGGTCGGGTCGGCACTATTGGCTGTGATAAATTCACTATGAGTACCGTTATGGCAAGCTTCACAATATATCTTACCATTCATGCTCCAGCTTGTTGAATTGTTAAGTATGGAGTTTCTGTAAAGGGTGTTCGTGTTCTCCTGGTGTTTAGAATCGTGGCAATCTCCACATTTAGGCTCCTGCAGCCACGCCTGACGCCCACCTTGCAGGGAACTTGTGATTTTATTCATATCGCCATGACAGTCAATACATGTCTTGCCGGCTTTTTCCATTATACCGCGCATGCATTGGGTGTTTGGTCCTGGATGACAATTGTAGCAAGTAGGGGTAGTATTAGCTGCAATAGTCGTAGTGGTCATTTTATCCTTATGGAAATTGTGCATAGCTAACGATAAGCTTTCTACACCGGTCTTACCAGGAGCACCTATAGCATTGTCAGAATGACACTCCGAGCATTGGTGTAAGATACCATTAGCGTGATCAGTCACTAAAGTAGTGCCGTTTACCATTTAATCCGCCATTTTTCAACCTATTTCGACAGTTACGTCTATATTTTGACAATAGTCTTGTATATTTATTATATTTAGCTACATCCAAACATTAGGTAGGTCAATTAGTATCTATGGATCATTAGAGTCTGATGGGTATAAAAAAAAGCCGAAATCCTCTTATTATAGAAAGAATTTCGGCTAAAAGGCCTAATTTATTGACTTAGTTTCATGAGTGTTTCAATCGCTTTGTTCATTACGTCCCTACGCTCTTCACCTTGGTCAATCGCCTCAATTAAACAGCAATTTGCATAACGTTGAGCGACAATAACAGATGTTTTATGCACGGCAGAACGAATAGCGACAAGTTGTAATAATATTTCCTCACAGCTCTTGTCTTCTTCTATCATACGTTCAACTCCTGAAATATGACCTCGCACTGTCTTAAGTCGAGTTAGAATCTTTTTTACTTCTTCCGGGTCTACATCTTTCACAATGGTTATCTCCCATCTCATTATGATCAAAACTATTTACGGTAAAGTTTAACGTATTTTCCATAACTATTCAAGACACGTCCTACATAATCTCGAGTTTCCTTAAACGGAATATCCTGTAAACTAATTTTATTGGGGTTAATCTGGCCATTCTTAATCCATTCTTGTACATGTCCTCTTCCACCGTTGTAGGCAGCTGTCACTAACGTCGTATTATTGGCAAACACTTTTTGCAAACTGGCCAGATACCATGTTCCGTATTGAATATTTTTCTCAGGATTAAGTAAATCCTCTTCCCTATATGTTTTATCTCCAAGACTTTCAGCGATCGATTGTGCCGTACTTGGCATCAGCTGCATCAGCCCTTTTGCACCTTTATGTGACTCGGATTTCGAATCAAACTTACTTTCTTCTCGGATTACGGAAACAACAAGCAAAGGGTCCACTCCGTATAGTGTCGCATAGTTTTCTATGATCTCCTGATTGGGGTAGGGATAAATAACCTTCTCTAAAATTGGAATATTTAATATACTAAAAGCCGCTAGGATTGCTATCACAAAGAAAATCATTAATTTTGCGCCCAGTGTCCAACGCTTCTTCCGCCTTTTTACCATCACATCTCCCTCTTCTCGTCTANNCAATCGTTCATGATTACTTACTTACTTACTTACTTACTTACTTGTATTAGCATTGCCTCAATGATTACTAACCATAAGTTTATCCCATATTTCTTCAAGCTGACACTCCGTCTCCAACTCGCTTCCAGAGTTATCAATAACTACATCGGCTTGCTGACGCTTTTCATCTAACGACCCCTGTGCAGCAATACGGGCTTCCACCTCCGCCAGACTTAACTTGTCCCTCGCAAGAACGCGTAAAATTTGAACATCGCGTGGCACCCACACAACCCAAACTTCATCGACAAATTTCTCGAACCCTGCTTCTATGAGCAAAGGCACATCCCATACGCAAAATTTTGCTCCTTTACCCCGAAGCACTGCTTCCTCATCCTTCATACATTCTACCACACGAGGATGCACGATGCGCTCAAGACGCTTTCGTGCATCTTCATCACAGAAAATCCGTTTGCCAAGCTTCGAACGATTAATCTCTCCATTTTCTCCAAGGATCTCAGACCCAAATTCATGGACCAGTTTTGTTATG
>PKWS01000090.1:0-8482 GCA_003132105.1 Desulfosporosinus sp. | reverse complement strand
GATTTGCCGCTTCCGATCCCACCCGTAAGCCCGATAGTGTACACATACCTCACCTCAGATCAATTTACCCAATCCGACCAAAATTAAAACAGTGCCCGGTAAATATTCCGCTTTGGCAGTCCAGCTTTCTGGAATTTTACCAGCCATCTGTTGACCTAAGCGCAACATCATAATTTGGGTTAATGCCACTATGCCAATGACTGATAGCGTCATTCCCGCCATTGCGGCTCCAATCCCGCTGGCAAAAGCATCCATGGCGAGTGCACTCCCTAGCAGTAAACTTTCTCGAAGACTAATTCCACCAGAGCCATCGACATCCGCTATATCCGGAGTCTTTAATACCTGGATCACTAATCCAAAAAGACTTAATTGAAATCTGAAAACCGGTTCCAAGACGGGTTTTTGAGTGACTACAGCTATTGCTGGAACTGCTTGGGGAAAAATCTCTCGGTTCCGGTTCCATATCGCTCTGGCTAGTTGAAAAACCCCCAAAGTAAGCAATATAGTAGCTCCCAATGAACGCGCTGGAATAAACTTAAGCCATAATGTGACCCAACTGCCAAAAAGCATGGATATCCCCATGGCAAAAACTGTACACATTGCAATAGCAATAAGAGAACTCATCGGTATACGAATGCGGCGTAATCCGTAAGCCAACCCTACGCCAAGTCCATCCAAACTTAAGGCCACTGCCATAAGTATAGCTACCCCCATATATGTATCCCTCCACCTCACGACTTCAGGATAATATATGGACTGGGACGCTATTTGGTGAAATGAACTACTCGCTCCCTGCAATCCATTCCTCTAAGACATTATCTCGACGTTTCTTCACAGTCTCGCTCTCTTCATGCAGTTTCATGGCTAATTCATAATTTGTATCCGCTAAAGCAAGTTCTGATTCTAGGGCAAGGAGCGCCAACTCTAACTCTTCGATTTCCAACTCGAGTTGCTTCATCCGTTTTTTCTCTCGCGCTAGATTACGGGTTTCTTGCTGGTCTTGATAACTCGGCTTAGCACTTCGTTCGACTGGGACGACGATCGCTCCCTCTTGTTGTTTATATTCCTTGAAACCAGTGTAATCTCCTTCGTAAAGGGAAAGTCCCTGAGTCGTAAGTTCTGCGATCTTATAGACAACTTTATCTAGGAAGTAGCGATCATGGGAAACAACTAGCACGGTTCCATCATAGTCTAGAAGGGCTTCTTCCAGTACTCCGCGGGTTTCCGCATCAAGATGATTGGTCGGTTCATCCAATAATAATAAGTTACCCTGCTCGAGGAAAAGTTTGCATAAAGCCAAACGGCTCTTTTCCCCTCCGCTCAGCACAGAAACGAGTTTAAAAACATCTTCGTTTCTAAAGCCATATCGTGCAAGCAGATTTCTGATGTCTGGGTCCTTCAACTTTGAGACATCCCGAATTTCGTCCATCACTGTTCCTGAGCTGCCCAGATTTTCATGTTCTTGGGAATAGTAGGCAATTTTTACATTCGCGCCTAAGCGTATGGTTCCCGCAAAAGGAGCCTGATGGAGAATCGCCTTTAGAATCGAGGTTTTTCCAATCCCATTTTTGCCCAGCAGTGCGACCCTGTCTCCTCGTCGTAAATCCAATTGTACGTACTGAAAAAGAGAACGCGCCCCGTAAGTAATGGAAAGATTCTCAATCAAAAGAACACGATCTCCACTACGCCCTCCACTTTGAAGTGTAATGGAGAGTCCATGGTCCACCTTGGTGACCTGGATCGGTTTAAGTTTCTGAAGTTGGCTCTCCCGACCACGGGCCTGTTTGGAATTAACCCCCGCCTTATTTCTGCGGACATACTCTTCAAGTTTGGCAATTTTATTAGCTAGACGTTCTGCTTCACGGCCTATTGTCTTATTTTCCAAGATCCTTAGGAGTTCGTATTCAGAATAATTCCCAGTATACCCTTTTAGGCCCCCATTTTCCAAGCAAAAAACCCTAGACACAGTGCGATCCAAAAAGTAACGGTCATGAGAAACAATGAGCAGGGCTCCTGGATAATCTCGCAAATACCCTTCAAGCCACTCTAGAGCCGCGATATCCAAATGATTCGTAGGCTCATCCAAAATTAGAAGTTCGGGCGACCTGAGCAACAGTTTGCATAAGGCCAGCCGCGTCTTTTGCCCCCCGCTCAACGTGGTGACCAAGGAATTCATCTCTGCTTCCAGCCCAAGTCCCGCCAAAATTCTCCGGACCAAGGCCTCGAGGGCGTAGCCCCCCTGTCCTTCAAATAACTCGGTTAAAGCCGCATATTGCTCCATGATTTTCTCACTGGGGGTGAGAGCCATCTTCTCTTCTAACTCACGCAACTGTTCCTGCATTTGCAACAAATCCGCTCGTTCTTGGAGCACACACTGAAAAACGTTCCCCTCATCATTGACAACAGGCGTTTGAGGAAGGTACCCGTAGGAGCCAAGAATTTGTACTTCTCCGCTTTCTAAACGCACATCCCCTAAGCAGGCCCGAATCAAGGTAGTTTTACCTGCACCATTTGGACCGACCAGTGCGGCTTTTTCTCCCTGTTCCAAAGCAAAACTGATCCGTCGAAAAAGCGGTTCTCCGGATATATCGACGCCGCAATCTCGGCAAAATAAAACACTCATTTCTCTAGTTAACCCCTTTATTTTGCTGATATACTGTGCCATCGCATACTTATTTTTACTATATCATACCCACCTCTATCTAACAAACGATTGGCTGCTCCATCAGTATAAGCTACTTGATTCGGATATTAAACTCGCCAGTAATCCGGTTCGGGTAATCCACCATCTGGAATTGTGATTGGAGATTGATAGGATATATTATCCGGGGGAGTAATAGTAAGGGTTTGATTAAATCCCAATTTCTCAGAGTGCAACGACACGCCTTGCCCTCCAGTATTGAATGATTTNNTATACCGGATTGGTTTTTAGCAAGAAGTATAACTCCTTCACCTTTCCTAAGGGGGTCTTAATTACATGATCGAGTACAAGGTTTGGTGGGCCCACCAGGATTCTTTCTTTTTCAAGATCCAGGGTAACCCTCGATACTTCCTTATCAAGAGCACGGATGCTCTTACCGCATTAGACGATCTGGAATCACTGTATCATTTTCCACCGCAATTTTAAGCCCCTTGTCATAGTTTATAAGTTCAACAATATAACCTAGACCGGGGATCCGATGTAAAACCGCTGCTACTGCTGGGGAAACCCGAGCAGTCGTAATGAAAACGGCGAGAAGAAAACAGGCGATAAAGTTGATTCTTATGGAGATTCATAAGCTCGGAAAAAGCCACAGTATCTCCTCTTATTGCTCCAACAATGGTTTACGTTTCCATCGCTCACCTCCCAGTTCGATTCTCAATCGATGGAGTTTAGACTTCACTCATTAGACTTCACTGACACAGTAAAAGTTTTGGATCCCAGAAAATAATCTTTACTGATGACAGTAATCCCCATACCACTTTGATCGTAGTGAGGGCATGATCATAAGATTGAGGACATAATTCACTAAACGACAGTCACATTCCATGAGGAAAAGGGAAAACCCAGGAGTACAGTCCCCCTGGGCCTATTGTGACTGGATTAACTAATGACTAATATTTATCGACAACTACTCCAAACGATGCCGCCTTAATATGAGGATTTCCGATAAGTGACTTAAGTTCATCCTTCCAAAAAGTGAAACTCGATTTTCCAGAACCACAGGTTTATTTCCTATATTCCTTGTGACTGTAAAGTCACCTCTCCCCACTAGGAAACCCATAGAGTCAGCCGACTTGCTAATATAACCGTTGGGTACGGTCAACTTGATCCTAGACTGATTGTAGTCAAACATTGCATTACTCAACTTAAATGTTATGGCTGCATTAGCTACGAAAATTACTATAAATGCCGCCACAACCACTAATAGAGAAATTAGAACTGTTTTTCTTGTGGACTTTTTCTTGCCCTTTTTGATCGCCATATTTAGTTTATCGTCATCGAAAATTTCACCGTGTCTTAATAAATACCTGTAAATAATCTTTGCCTGCCTGTTGTACAGCTCTGTCAAAACCTCTTTACTCATCTTCCCCGCCTTCCGAGTAACCCCTCTAGAATTCTGTATACTGATATGACAATCAATTCTCCTAAATGTATACAGCTAGAAAACTGGTGTCAATAGCTAAGATTGAATAAAAGAGCTGAATGTGATAGACGGATTGTCTATTACATTCAGCCCTTGATGCACCTCGCAAGTTCTATGGAGTAATTTAATAACTCAACTTGATACATTTGTCGTCAAAAATACAGGATATGCTCAAATAGATGTTAAGAATCCATATTCAATCTACCAACATTTCCTTGATAGTACTTTTCACCTTGAGTATATCCTCAGTATTCAGAAATCCGATTTTTTCGCAAAACCTTGCTTTGTCAATGGTCCGAATCTGGTCCAATACAATCCACCCATTCACATCACCCACTGTAATTCTTATACGAGTAGGATATCCTTCCCTTCCCCGACTTGTAACTGGAGCAATCATAACCGTACGAAGATGCTCATTCATTTCTGAAGGAGAAATAACCACACATGGCCTTGTTTTATTAATTTCTGCTCCTTTAGTAGGATTCAAATCAACCCAATATAAAGAATACTGCTCAATGCTTTGGTTCATCCCATGCCTCCAACATCTCATTGTCCATTTCCTCAGAGATTAACAAAACGTCATCGTTATTGTTGCGCATAAGTTCAAAGGCTTCAACCCAGCCTTGGCGAGGAGTTTTTATTGGTTTTATGATGATACAATTATCTTCGACTTCCAATTCCACTTTTGAATCTATCCCACATTGCTTTAAAACCGCGAGAGGAATCCGTATTCCTTTAGAATTACCAATTTTTATGATATCCATTTGCATTGCAATCTCTCCTAATCTTGTGATTACTTTGTAATTACATATTATCAGTAAAGTGATGTTTATGCAAGAAATCTTCGCACACTGACTGAACTTTCTCCCCTCCCTAGCTCTGACACCTCGAACAATAAACCGTAATTCGCCCAGCAAGACGCTTTCGTTCTAACGTCTGCCCACAGACTTGGCAGGGTTTCCCGCCCCTTCCGTAGACCTGTAGCGCTTGTTGAAACGATCCTTTTTCTCCATTGGCATCTCGATAATCACGAAAGGATGTGCCCTGGGCATCAATTCCTGCCTGAAGGACATTTTGAATCGCATGATGCAGTTTTGAAATTTCTTCCTCGGATAGGGTGTCTACCCTTCGGTCCGGAGATAATCCAGCGAGGAAAAGTGATTCATCCACATAGATGTTCCCCATTCCCGCGAGGACAGTCTGATCAAGTAAAGCCGCCTTTAAAAAGACCTTTTTCTTACCGAATCGGTCTTTCAGCACTGCCGGTGTGAATGCCTCCTCCAATGGTTCGGGACCGAGTTTGTGTAGAGAGGATTCGCTAATACGCAGTGGGGTAGGTATGGCTTGAATACGCCCAAATTTTCGCACATCTGAAAAATGCAGTTCTCCGCGTTCCAACTGAAAAACAACATGCGTATGCTTTTCAGGTTCATGATGCTCTGGATAATAGTTCAAGCGTCCAGTCATACGCATATGCGCAATTAACGTCCAATCTTCATCGAGCAAGATCATAAGGTATTTACCGCGTCGGTCTATTGTTTTGATCCGTCGTCCAGTGACTAAATCTTTAAAAGCCTTATCTTCCCATCCGCAAACAGCAGATGGCCAGATCAGGGTGATTTTCTCAATCTTTATATCTCTAACGTGTTCTAATAATGTCCGTCGAATCGTTTCCACTTCAGGTAGTTCTGGCATGTTATTTCCTCATTCCATCGGTTTAAACGACTGCATGTCATACCAATTGGGTCCAACTTTGCAGTCCACCATCATGGGTACTGAAAGCGGAAAAGCGTTTTCCATATTTTCGATCAGCACGCGTGCTACGCTCTCTAAATCTTCAGGAGCAACTTGGAGCAGAAGCTCATCATGCACTTGAAGCAGTATGGCTGCCCGGTAGGGTTTCAATCCTTCTGCCACCTTAATCATAGCTAATTTCATAATATCTGCTGCGGTCCCCTGTACTGGCGTGTTCATGGCAATGCGTTCTCCAAATTGACGTTGAACACGGTTAGAATGGAGCAATTCTGGAATACGTCGAAGACGATTTAACAAAGTACGGACTTGTCCCTCTTGTTTAGCCTTCGCCACGACTGTTTCCAGATAACGTTTGACCCCACTATAGCGTTTGAAATATTGCTCAATGTAAAATCTAGATTCTTTTCGAGGAATTCCTAAATCTCTCGAAAGACCAAACTCCGTTAGCCCGTACACCAACCCAAAATTAACCGCCTTGGCACTCCGACGCATATCCGAGGTCACTGCCTCAAGTGAAATACTAAATACTTCCGCTGCCGTTCTAGTATGGACATCCTGTCCCAGCGCAAACGATTCACACAAAAGAGGATCTTGGGAGTAGTGAGCTAAAATTCGGAGCTCAATTTGCGAGTAATCAGCTGATAGGAGCACCCACCCCGGTTCCGTAGGATGAAAAACTTTTCTTAACTTTCTTCCCTGCTCAAGCCTCATAGGGATATTCTGCAAATTCGGCTCTGTGCTCGACAAACGACCGGTTGTGGTCACCGTTTGTTGAAATGTGGTATGTATCCTACCGTCCTTCACTTGTGCGAGCAAACCGTTTACATAGGTGGACATCAGTTTATTTAGCTGCCGATAGACAAGGATCTTTTCTACGATTGGGTGAGCTAAGCGCAGATCCTCTAGCGTCTCCGCATTGGTGGAATAGCCAGTTTTGGTTTTTTTTGCCGTTGGCAAGCCGAGCTTCTCAAATAGTATCGTTCCCAACTGTTTCGGCGAATTAATATTAAAGGTTTCCTCAGCCAGCGCATAGATGTCTTGTTCTAATTGTTTTAAGGTTATACTGATTCCTTCACCGAAACTCGTCAATTGTTCTGCGTCAACCCCGATTCCATGGTGTTCCACTTGCGCAAGTACCAAACTTAACGGTTCTTCGATGTCATGCAGTAATCCTGTCAGTCCCAGCGCTTCAAGTTCTTCCTGAAACTTGGGGGCAACTTGGGCTAACGCAGCAGCTTCTTTGGAGATGTTCACGAAGACATCTTGGTTCTGAATGTATTCTTTGACTAAATTCACAGGGGCAAATTTGGTTCGGGCAGATTGAATAAGATAAGAGGCTAAGCTTAAATCCAGTACAACGCCTTTTATGGAAGTGCCTTCATTGGCTAGCAATAAAGCCACTGTTTTACTATCTGCCACGGTTTTGGGAACCTGATCATTACCCAACAATTCTGACCATGCTTTGAGAACGTCAACGGACAATTCCGTACGCGTCAGCGTATATGACTCACCCAGAGTGGCAATTCCCCATTCCATCCAGCGACCGCCTTGTAACCCTGTTCCATCATAATGACAAGCTAAAGTGAGCGGAACTTTCCCTGATTGCCATTTTTCAATCTGTACCAGCCAGTCCTCTTCTGAAAGCGTGCACTCAGGCCAATCTTCCAGCAAAGCATCAGGGCTTTCTCCCATCGTTTCACCATCGTCTTTATGACGTTCTTGCCATAATCGAGTCACACTCTTTAAATCATATTTTTGAAAAACGGGGAGCACTTTGATCGCTTGTGAACGGCTATAAACAAGATCGTCTAACGAAAATGCCAACGGAACTTCAGTAAGCATTGTCGCTAATTTTTTGCTAAGTATTGCCTGATCTGCAAATTCTTTTAAATTACTTTGTACTTTTTTCCCCGAAACTTTATCCACGTTTGCCAAAACGCCCTCGACTGTTTCAAACTCCAAGAGTAATTTCAGCGCGGTCTTCTCCCCGATACCAGGAACCCCTGGGATATTATCAGAGCTGTCTCCCATGAGACCCTTCAAATCAATGATTTGGTAAGGTCGGAGCTGATAACGTTCCCACAGAGCATGTTCGTCATAGCATTCAACCTCGCTGATTCCCTTTTTAGTCAAGAATATATTCGTCTTGGGAGAGATAAGTTGAAGAGCATCTCTGTCCCCCGTATAAATCTGAACTTCCATCCCCTGTGCTTCTGCTTGTTTGGTTACTACTGCAATAAGGTCATCCGCTTCATACCCGGCCAGCTCAAGCATGGGAACATCCAAGGCCGTTAAGACTTCTTTTAAATAATCAAATTGAGGGCGCAATCCTTCCGGGGTTTCTTTCCGTTGCGCTTTATACCCAGCATACTGTTCAATGCGTACAGTAGCCTTAGTTTTATCGAAAGCCACCAACCAGTAATCTGGCTGTTGTTCTTGTTCTAACCTAAAAAGCATGGTGAGAAAACCATGTAATACATTCGTCGGCCGTCCATCGGTCGTGGTTAACGGTGGCAAAGCGTAAAAGGCGCGATACGCAAGGCTGTTCCCGTCTAATATCACCATTCGTGGCATCGTGAAACCCCCAATCTTTCGCAGTC
>PKWS01000376.1 GCA_003132105.1 Desulfosporosinus sp. | reverse complement strand
CCTCGCATACTTGAGCGTCTTTCAAATTCCATCTGTACCGCCGCGAACTCTTCCTTATCAATAATCGGTGGGTGAGAGTCTTCCACGTAGTATTGCTGAACAATCCCATTATTTTTCACCCGTTTCTTGGTCAAGAAGTCAACGGTATGAGTCTTTTGAAGCAGCGCATCACCCATATATTTTTCATTCTTTAATATCGACTTTACAGTGCTTGCCCACCATGTCGTCTTTCCAGCACCAGTAAGTATGCTGTCGTGTTCTAGGCCTTTTGCAATCTTCAAGTCTGACTTACCCTCAAGGAATTCTCTATAGATCCTTTTTATTATTTCTGCCTCCTCCGGCACTATTACTAGATTACCATTTTCGTCTTTTGTATAGCCGAGAAATCTATTGTGATTAACAATGACCTTCCCCTCCTGAAAGCGGTAAGCAATTCCCATGCGAGTGGCCTGTGATAACGAATTGCTCTCCTCTTGCGTCGATGCCCCGCATTGGCTCTATAGAAAACGTTTGACACTTTGATAAATATATGAATTAACAAAATGGCGACCACTGAAACCCCTATTAAACAACCAGCAATACCCATTAAAATTACTGCTATTCCAACATGTCCGAAAAGACCAATAATTCCTATCATAATAAATGTCAAAACATATATAACCCACATGATTGCATTGGCTTTATTGTATGCGGATATATCTTGATTTGATATACGTCCACGGTAGAAGCTGACCAGAAATGAATCGGTTTTTCACTCTTTATAGCGTAAATACCAATATCGATAAACATTACTGCACAAAGCCAACACTAATAATGGTACTGGAATTTTTGATTATTGGTTTGTGTATCTTATTTTCTCACACAAACTAGTCCGTGGCCACAAACGTCGACGTACTAGTTTATTTGAAGAATGAGTTCATTTACTCCAGTGTGACTAATATATCTTTAACTTGATCAACTGTGCCTGCTTCAAGCACTCTTTGCCACTCTTGAAGAGATTCTGTATCAAGCTCTCTAACAACTTTCTTAGCATTTAAAACTCGCTTACTGCTCATACTTAACTCATCTATTCCCATAACTACGAGGAGAGGAATCGCTAAGGGGTCCCCGGCCATTTCTCCACACATACCTACCCATTTACCTTCTCGATGGGCCGCGTCAATCACTATTTTGATCAAGCGTAGTACAGAAGGGTGGAAATAATCATAAAGATAGTTCACCTGATCGTTTGTTCTATCAACGGCCAAGGTATATTGGACAAGGTCGTTGGTTCCAATGCTAAAGAAGTCAACTTCTTTAGCTAGTATATCGGCTTGAATTGCCGCAGACGGAATCTCGATCATAATCCCGATGGGAATGTCTTCAGCGATTTCACACCCCTGTTCCTTCAATTCACTCTGAACTTCAAATAGAATTTCTTTAGCCTTGAGAAGTTCTTGCAGTCCTGAAATCATAGGGAACATAATTCTTAGTTTACCAAAAATACTCACTCTAAGAAGTGCCCGTAACTGCGTACGAAAAATTTCAGGTTTATTTAAACATAGCCGAATAGCCCTCAACCCCATGAATGGATTTTCCTCAGGTTTGAGTGTCATATAGGGTAAGCCTTTATCTCCTCCGATATCTAATGTCCGAACGATCACAGGTTGCCCTTTTGCTTTTTCTAATATTATCTTATAAGCCTGAAATTGTTCTTCTTCCGTAGGCCAGTCCTTTCTGTTAGCATAGAAGAATTCAGTGCGAAAGAGTCCAATTCCATCTGTTCCAAGTTCCACAACATCATCAGCCTCAGCAGGATTGCCAATATTTATGGCTACTTCGACGCTCTTTCCGTTTTTGGTTATCGCCTTTTTCAAGCGAAATTGCTGCAATTCGACCTGCCTAGCCGTTAATTCTTGAATTTTAGTACGATATTCGTTATCGAGCTTCTCATTTGGTTTAATATGTACCAACCCTTGTATGGCGTCAATAATTAATAAGTCGCCCTCTTGAATAGTCAATAACACAGACTCTTCAATTCCGCTGACAACAGGAACACCTAAACTACGGGCTACGATCGCTGCATGAGCTGTAGGCCCTCCTGTCAGAGTTAATATGCCTTTGACATGTTGCACATCAATCTCTAAAACTTCAGAAGGCGTCAACTCACGCGCTATTAAAATATAATCCTTGTCATCGTTATCCTTATTCGCTGGCTTGTCTTCCTTACTTAATTTTTTTAAAATCCGTTGACTGATATCTTTAATATCAACTGCCCGTTCACGCATATAGTTATCATCTAGGCTTGAAAACAGCATTACCAATTCACTTTCCGTCTCAGAAATTGCTTCATGGATCGTGCACCCTGCCTTGATCTTTCCCTCTATTTTATCCGTAAACATAGGGTCATTAAGCATCATCAGATGCGCTTTAAAAACATCGAGGATGTCATCCGCAACTATCCCACGTTTGAGGGCAATAAGCTCATCAATGTCATTCTCCACCTTGGTGATCAGCGATTGAAAGAACGTCAGTGCGTCCTCCCCGTGTTCCTCATCTTGAGCATAATGATGAGCCATGGGCTGAGCGAGCCAATGCGCCAGTCCCATCCCAATTCCCTCTGAGACAATAATTCCTTTTGCCATGGTCTGCCTGCCTCCTCGGTTATCAGTCTGCTTTCTGCAAAAAGGCAGTGATCTCTTCCATAGCTACTTGTTCATCGACGCCATCGACAATCACCGTAATTTCTTTTCCTTGCCCTGCCCCTAAAGTCATTAATCCAATGATGCTTTTTGCATTAGTTTCTCTTTCATCAAGAACCACTGTAATCTTGCTTTGATATCTATTGGCTAATTGAACAAACAAAGTTGCAGGCCGAGCATGGAGGCCGCCACGATTTTTGAGAACCAGTTGTTTGCTTAGCAATGTTGTCGTCTCCTATCACACGTTAGTTTTTTAATAAATACTTGTCTAAAGCATAGGCGACGCCTAAATCATCGTTTGTTCTAGTTACAAAGGTTGCATGTTCCTTGAGTCCAGCATAGGCATTTTCCATGGCCACACCTATGCCCGCATTTTGTATCATCTCCATGTCGTTTCCTTCATTGCCAAATGCCATGACTTGACTTTTTTCAACCTTTAATATAGCACATAATTTTTCGAGGGCCGCTCCCTTATTGATATTTCCTTTAACGATCTCAATCCCGCGGTCTGTATCCCGGCAGATATTGAACTGCATCTTCCATGGTTCTAGAAGCTTAAAAACGTGATTGATTCCTTGCGGTGTATCAATAATAACAATTTTCAACGGATCCTTTTCCAACTTGGAAAGATTCCCACGGCCCACTGCATGATAGGGAATATCGTGATAGGTGGAAAATTCCAAAGTTTCAGTCGTAACGACTTGAACATAAAGTTCATCCCGAACGTAAACCTTGATATAATAGCCTGAAGCTTCGAGTAAAGCCACCATATCTCTAGCCCTCTTCATATCTATAGGGGCTTCAAAGAGAGGTTCATCATCCGTTACCCTGGCAATATAAGCACCATTGTGGGCTATAATTGGAGCTTTTATCTTAAGTTGTCCGGCAATTCTAGCCGTTGAAATAAAGGTTCGACCACTAGCCAGAGTAACTATAATCCCCTGCTTTTGTACTTGTTCAACAACCCGCATCGTTTCTGGATCGAGTCTTCTATCATTATCAAGCAGTGTCCCGTCAATATCTATCACTACTAATTTAATGTCCTTATGACTCATATCTGCCGCTAGAAATGATCTGCATTAATTCCCGAATATCTTCGAGCCGGGTCAGTCCAGTTGCCTTGTCCACAATTGAAGTGTAAACGTGGGGAATGATTTGCTCTGCGCCGTTTTCAATACAAATATCAAGAACCTGAGATAACGACTTGGCATCCATTCCTCCGGTGGGTTCAAAGGTTTTGATCCCCTGCCGAACGGATGCCTTGACCATCTCAGCAACTTCATCTAGCCTTTTTGTTCCTTCAATTGGGTAAAACTTAACCGATTGAACACCGATTTCTGCTAACATAGCTGCCGCAGTATCACAAGATACGACATCCTGATAGTTTCGACTCATTGGTCCAGTTGCTATGATCACCTTTCCTGGTGTCCCACTTGGTTGTATGAGCGCGTTAACCAGAGTATGATGACTACCCACACTTTTTAAAGCGCCAAGTGTAAAGCCCGATGCTGGAAAAACCTGATTGACATGCGCTGGTTTGGTTCTTCTCGCCACTTCCACAACTTTTTCCCATTGTGCTGGGTCTCCGCCCCCTAAACCGACAGATACTGGAATTTTTGCTGCTTGAAATTCTTCGATTCTAGCAATCGCTAAATCTATCGAAGCAAAGCTCTTTACCATCACCCCAATGAAGACCCGTCCTTGCATTTCTTCAACGATTTGTTTAGCGTTCTCTACATCTCGCGCTAGGACATTTAACTTAATTACAGGTTTCATTCTCTATTTCCCCTTTCCAATATAATCTCCTTAATCCGTTTAACAATGATTTCTTCTTGACCGGGCAAAAGCGGTCTAGGATCGAAGTGAATAAGACCACTATTTGCGAAGTAATTACGTGTGAATATGGCTGGATGCCCTGATTCTAGCTTCATTATCAATTCATTGGCATCAATTCCGAGTAATCCTTTATTAATCGAGAGTTGGCCCCTATAAATCTCACGACCAGCTTCATCTTGAATAATGGATCCTTTGATGCCAGGTGTATCGCTGAATTGATCGACCAACCACTGCATACGTTTTAATTGCTCCTGAACACTATCAACCTTTTCGTCATACTGTTGAAGGGCCGTTAATAATCCCATAATTGCTTCCTTGCCAACTTTCATCGGCCTAGCAATCCCCTTAAACTGGGCACGACAGGCTTTTACCAAACTAGCTCGTCCACATATAAGTCCTGAAGTCGGACCGCCAATAGCCTTACCTCCACTGTAGATAACTAGGTCAACACCTTTTTTCACGTATCCTTTAAGGTCTTCTTCCGCAGCCGCATCCATAATGAGAGGTAGCCCATGTTCCTTAGCAATTTCAAGCATTGTCTCAAGCGATTGCATACCTTTTTGAACAGCGTGGTGTGATTTAACATACAATAACGCCGCTGTATTCACAGTGATCGCGGAAGTAATGTGGTCTTTCTCAACTCGGTTAGCCTGACCAGCTTCGATGGCCTTGCCGCCACCCAAAGCGATCATCTGTGTAATGCCGGCGCCGAAATGAATCGCATGTCCTTTTTGCAAAATTATTTCATTCTTTAATCCGTCAGAATACGGTAATCTTTCAAGTAACCCTAGATTATCACCCGCGATGACTGACGCAACGGAAATAGCAATCCCTGCCGCTGCTCCCGTCGTTGGACACCCATCTTCAGCACCAGTCACCTTGGCAATCACTTTTCCCGCCATAATCATTAATTCACTAATATCAACATAGTCCATTGACGCATCAGATAGGGCTTGGGCAACGTTGGCATTGACCGCACTCGCTCCTAGGTTCGTCATTTTTCCACTTGCATTTATAATCAAACGCAACCCGAACTTTTCGTAAATATTCATAGCTAAGCTCCTCCAAGACTTCGAGCTAGATAATACTAGCCCGAAGTGATTATTTAGTAATTTACTTGGGGATCGGGAAGAATGCGCCTAAGATCATAGCTCCCAAGATTGCCCCACCCGTAATTGGTTTCTTCCACAGATAAAAAATGGTCGCTCCAATAATTGAGCCTAAACCGACAGGTATCGTTGTCATGGCTGCGGATATGACGATGAGCGGTCCTAATAATCTTCCGGCTGAATTACCGGCCCCCATCATAACGTCAGTTCCAAAAGAAGTATTGCTGCTGTTTGAAACAACACGACGAATCAGAATAATAATGGTACCAATTACAAGACCTGCAACACCCCCAGTTAATAAGGCTAAAGGGAAATAAATCAACGGAGCAGTTATGCCCGCTGCCAGTAATGTCGCAGCAAGACCAATTCCTATACCGGTATAAAGTGAGCCGCCAATATCGAGAATACCCACTAATGGACCTTCTAAAACGCGTGCAAAAAGGAAACTGGCCCCGAAAGCCGCTGCAGCTCCATAATTGCCCGTCTTCATACCTTCGCCAAGCATGGCGGCAATCGCAATGTCGCTAAATATTCCGACGTGGTAGACATAATATAGGTGTGTTCCAGCAAAGACACCTGCGGCCAATATCCCAATAAATAGTGGGAAAGCCCATTCCGAGTACCAGAAATTAGTGACATCAATCTCTTGTTCTAATTCCTCAGTTGATTCTAGTTCAATTTTTTCTTCCATACTATTTCACCACCGATCCAAACATTTTATGGAATTCAATTAACCATTTTGGTATAGGAACATAGATGCTATGCAAGAAGGCAACGTCGAATGCCCTAAAGAAGCCACTTAATATAAATAGTGTAATAACTGCGCCAAGGAATATTTTCATCGTTCGATTCCAGCCGCTTTCATCGACACCCTTACCGATTAGGATACCTAATACAATACCTGGAACAGCATTTCCCATGATAAGATGTGATAGACCGCCTAAAACAGTCCCCCAGGCTCCGCTGCGTTTTCCTGCGTCAATTGCTGCCATCCAGAAAATGATGGGCATAACAGGATTAATGAACCAAGCCGATGCCGGTCCCAGTACTTTAGTGGCAACAGATTGCAATGAGGCTGGAATTGCCGCTGCCGTTGAATTTAACAAAGTGACAACAAGCATACCAACAATCGCCGTTGCGAAAGCCATCTTCTTTGGATTCTGCAATGTTTCCTTGAGGTTTTTATTACGAGAAAGCAAGGCAGCCGCTGCCCAGTGAGGCATGATCCGATGCATCATATCAGAAGTCAAGGCTCCTGCTCCCACTGTTGATGCCCAAGCATTAAAGACAAACCCTAACCCAAAGGAGAAGTGAGAAATAGGATCACCTTCGCAAGCATTTAACTCTCCAAAGGTTCGGAATGCTCCTGCGCCTTGAACATTAGGGGCGTGAAACATACGTGCCGCACCGGCACCGACGCCAAAACCTACAAATCCGCCAATAACAAGTGACTCAAATATTACGTTTAGTGTAGCACTCATGTTTTAATGT
>PKWS01000415.1 GCA_003132105.1 Desulfosporosinus sp. | reverse complement strand
GACTATTTTGCCGGGTATCTCTAGGGAGATGCCATGTTGCTTGGCATAAAGATTGTATATATTCGTCTTGAATGAACCATTAAAATAGAGTCGTTATTAAACACTCAAACTTATTTTAAAGAGTCTAATACCCGTTGATACATATCCTGAGGTTTCGGGGCGCTCCCAGCCTGTTTGCCACCGGTTCCTCCTTGGGGGTTATTTCCATTAGCTGAGTTTCCACTCGAGCCATTTGTGTTCGGTTTATTTCCATTGGGTGTTCTCGGTGCGGCTAAAAAGGTTTTTTGTAGGTCGGTAAGAACAGCGTTAATTGCGTCAGCTTTTTGTTGTAAAATAGCTGTACTTGGATTAGGTGTACTAATCAATTCCTGTAAAATAGGTTTAATCTTAGTTTTTTGGTCGCTGGTCAAGGCGTTTTGTGGGTCTCTTTGCAGACGACTTATCTCCATAGCGGCTTTTTGTGCGGGATTTTGAGCTGTTCTTTGAGCAGTTCCAGAGGCAGAAGGGGTAGCAGTTGTGTTTGTTGTACCACAACCACCTACTCCAATTATGGCTAAAGACAATAACATACCTGCTACTATCAAGGGCTTTTTGGTTGATTTATGAACTTGAGTCTGCTTCAACATTTTTTAATTTCCTCCTTTTATTAACCAACTCTTTTCCATTACCATTTTATCCGAATCAGGTTGGATGAAATAAGTAATGCCACTTAAATAATATTAGGATAGAAACTTGTATATTTTATGAAGAAAATATGAAGATATAATTAAGAAGTTATAAAATATAAAAATACATTTTATTTGTGAAGGGTTACGAATGCGAAATTTCAGATATTCAAGAACCATAATAGGATCAAGGCCGTTTGTTATCTCGGTCCTTTTATGGTAGCTCGTCTTATTCATAGCGTAGAGCATCAATAGGTCGTAGTTTGGCTGCTTTCTGGGCTGGAAATACTCCGAAAATGATCCCAATGGCAACGGAAAAAGCAAAAGCCATGATCACAGGAGAAGTTGTAATTTGGGTAGACATGCCGGCAAATTTATTTAATAATGAGGCACCTCCTGCTCCGAATAAAATGCCCATGATGCCACCAAGCATACTTAATATGACTGCTTCAATCAAGAACTGAAGCATAATGGCTCTTCGTTTTGCACCAATAGCTTTACGAATCCCGATTTCTCTTGTGCGCTCCGTTACCGAAACCAACATAATGTTCATAATGCCAATTCCTCCAACTAAGAGGGAGATCGCCGCCACTCCACTGAGTAAGAGGGTCAATGATTGAGAGACACCCTCGGCGGTTGACAGAATGTCTGATTGACTGGTAACGGTAAAATCATTGGCTGCATTGAAGCTAAGACCATGCTGCTGTCTTAAAATTTGGGTAATTTCTGCGCTCGCAGTTCCCATTAAATCGGAGCTTTTAGCTTCAACATAGATTGTCCGGATACTTTTAGAACCAATGAGCCGGGTCTGAGCCGAGGAAATCGGCACCAAGATTTGGTCATCGTTATTACTCGTCCCGCTCGACCCCTTACTTTGTAAGACCCCAATGACTTCGAAAGGTACCTGATTAATATTAATGGTTTGGCCAACGATATTGGCGTTAGCATTCCCCATTAAGTTTTGAACAACGGAAGTACCTACTACAGCAACCTGAGCATTGTCCACAACATCTTTATCCGTAAAAAATCGCCCAATGTTTGCTTGCTGATTACGTGCATCAGCGTAGGAAGGCGTTGTACCGATTACCTGCGTACTGGTATTTTGGCTTCCAAAAACAACTTGTACCTGTTTACTGGTCGAGGGGGCAACGTTGGCCACTGCATCCGCACCGCTTTTAATTGCATTAACGTCATCCATGGTCATATTGGTTAGACTTCCGATTCCCCCTTTGACTCCGCCCGTGTTGGACTGACCAGGGGACACAATGAGTAAGTTGGAACCCAGCCCTTGAATCTGTCCAGCTACCGAAGCCTTCGCTCCCTGTCCGATGGCAACCATGATGATGACAGCGCCCACTCCTATAATGATTCCTAACATCGTGAGAAGTGAGCGGAGTTTATTCGATTTCAGGCCACGCATTGCAATTCTAATATTTTCAATAAAATTCATTAGCTGGCCACCTCCGTTCTTCTATTGAAGTCTAGTTTGATAGGCTCACCTTCGGCCATGCTTCTATTGTGGACAATCTCATCGCAATCAATAAGTCCATCTTGAAAATGGATAATACGTTTGCTGTACTGAGCAATATCCGGCTCGTGCGTAACTAAGATAATGGTGATTCCCATGGCGTTGAGCTGTTGAAAGACACTCATAATTTCGACACTAGACTTACTGTCGAGATTACCAGTTGGCTCATCGGCCATAATGATCACCGGGTTGTTGACCAGGGAGCGGGCAATAGCTACCCTCTGCTGCTGCCCCCCTGATAGTTCATTAGGTTTATGGTGGATACGGTCAGATAGCCCCACGGCTGTTAAAGCATTCAAGGCTCTTGCCCGTCTTTCCCGAGCGTTTACGCCGTTATAAAGCATGGGCAATTCTACATTTTCTAAAGCGGTTGTTCGGGATAAAAGATTGAAACTCTGGAAGACGAAACCTATTTTAAGATTGCGTATTTCCGCTAATTCGTCCTCACTAGCAATGTTTATATTCAAGTCATCTAAAAAGAAATCTCCGGAGGAAGCCGTATCTAAACAGCCAAGGATATTCATCATTGTGGACTTGCCCGAGCCGGAAGGGCCCATGATGGCCACAAATTCTCCTTCTTCCACCGTCAGATTCACCCCGGCTAACGCTTTTAACTCGAGATCACCCGTTTTGTAGACTTTGACGATATCTTTGAGAGTAATCATAAAATCACCCGCTTCCTAATTTTGGGTCCGGCTACCGGAGCCGCCAGTTCCACCTGAATAGTTCCCTCTGTTACCGCCGGTGCCGCCACCGAAGCTACCAGTGTTCCCTCCACTTAAGGCAGAATTTAATGAATTACTAGTTGTCGTCGTTTTGGCTTGCGGAGTTCTAGTTCCTGTAACTACTTTGTCACCCTCTTGTAGCCCTTGGATTACTTCAGCATTTTTCCCATCGTCAAGCCCGATTTGAACCGTACGAACGACTGGGGTAGCCTGGCCGACAGGCGCTAAAGAAACCGTTTGAGTAGACCCTTTACTATGAACAGCTATACTTGGTACGGTTACGACGTTTTGCTTTTGAGCAATGATAATCGAGACATTAGCACTCATCCCAGATTTCATCGCATTATCGGTATTGGTAACATTGACAGTAACATTAAAGGTAGTTACACCACTTTGAGTCGTACCGGTCGGACTAACTAGGACAACGGTTCCCTGAAAATTCTTATTCGAATAAGCATCGAGCGTTATATCCGCAGCTTGTCCAACGATGATTTTTCCGATATCGACTTGGTTGACAGGAACAACAACCTGCATGATATCAGAAGCACCGATCATTGTGATAAAAGCACTGCTTTCTTGGCTGTTTGTACTGCTCCCTTGGCTACTTGCAGCGCTTCCTTGGCTGCTTGAGGGGCTTTCTCCTACTTGACCATTGATGGCTGTCACAGTTCCGTCGGCAGGAGCTGTGATCACCGCGCTGTTCAACGTTGTTTGAGCACTATTTAAAGTCGTTTTGGCTTGAGCTACTTGACTTTGGGCAAGTTGGATGTCTGTGCTACTGGTGCCAGCGTTCGTTTGGGCTTGCTGAGCCTTAGCCACATTCAAATTCGCTTGGGCAAGTTGATAAGTGATAGAGGCTTGTGCTATAGCTGAATCTAAATCAGCTGGATTGTCAACGTAATCTTGTAAGTTTGAACTCTGCGTATTAGATCCTTGATTACTTGAATTCTGAGGTTTAGTTATTGCGGCATTTAGAGTCGCTGAATTTTTATAACTCTGAAGAGTTTGGAGACTTTTTAATGCGTTTGCTTCGTCTGATTGAGCTTTAATAACAGCACTCTTACTGTTTAAGACACTAACTTGTGAGGGCGGGGCGCTGAGCTGATTTAGCTTTAATTGAGCTTGAGTTAAACCGTTCTGGGCTTGGGTCAGTTGTTGCTGAGACTGAGTAGGGTCCAATTTAGCCAAGACCTGAGCTGATTTAACCTGATCACCTATTTTGACATCAATCTCAGTTATTTTCCCACCACTATTCGAAGAGAGGTTGTATTGATTTATTGGTTGTATGGTCCCTGTAGCACTTACAGCCTTTTTAACAGTGCCGATTCTAACCATCCCAGTTAGATAACTAGTAGTAGAAGCATTCGCGTTTTTAGTATTATAGAACCAAAGTCCGCCAACTAATAAAACAGTCACTAACAATCCACCGAAAATAATTTTATTGATAGACTTTTTGCTCATTATTGCACTCTCCTGCTTATTTTTTGTAAATAATACTTGGGACAATCAGATAGTAACATATAAAACTAAAGAATATGTGAATAATTAATCAAGATTCAATAATGAATAGACTAAATATATTGGATATGTTACTAATTATTGCCATTATTTAATTTAGCAATTACGTGAAAAAATGTTTTTTAAGTAAATTAAAATATGTAGTAACTATAAAATTATTTAGTTCATAAGTATAAATGAAACTTACTTCATATGGAGTTTAAATGAACTTATCCGGTGGACAGTTTCGTAGATATAGGAAAGTTGGACGAATCACTGGAAAGTTGAATCTGATATTGCTTGAAATTTTTGGAATATTCCCTAAACAACCTTTACATATACGGGATTACTCTTGTATAATGTTTACAAAAGATACAATAAAAACGGGGGATGAAAATGAGTGTAGGAGCCCATGCTGTGACAACCAGTATTATTCCTCAATGGGATCGTAAACTCTTATTCGAAATTCTGGATAACATTAATGATGTAGTGCTTGTTATTGATTTGGATACGACAATTGTTTATGCCAACGAGGCTTATGCAAAGATTTTAGGAGTGCCAGTAGCCAAAGTGTTGGGGCGAAGGTTGGACACAATCGAACCTGATTCCAAGACAATCACAGCACTTCGCACGGGGAAGGTCAGTAACAACGGCAAAGATTACTTGGATTCTCTAAATATAGATGTGGTTGGAAGTTCGTTTCCTTTATATGATGGTAAAAATATTATCGGAGCCGTTTCGATTTTTAAGAATATAACAGAAGTTGTTCAATTGAATCGTGAGTTACAGATAACAAAAGGTGTCGCAGATTATTTGAAGGAGCAGTTAGAACAGTGGGAGCACCTACCCCTTTCCTTTAAGGAATACGTGGGACAAAACAGTCGTCTTAAGGAAACCTTAATTTTAGCAGCTAAAGTGGCGCGTACAGACAGTACCGTGTTGATTCTTGGTGAAAGTGGTGTCGGCAAAGAAGTATTAGCTAGAGCTGTCCATAATTCTAGCCGGCGCCAGAATAAACCTATGATCAAGGTGAACTGTGCTGCTATTCCTGAGGCTTTGCTGGAGAGTGAATTGTTTGGGTATGAGGAGGGGGCTTTTACTGGGGCTAAAAAGGGCGGCAAGCTTGGTAAGTTTGAACTAGCCCATAGTGGCACCATTTTTCTGGATGAAATCGGGGATATGAGCCTCAATATGCAAGCGAAATTATTACGAGTATTGCAAGAAAAGGAGTTTGAACGGGTAGGTGGTACTAAGACCGTAAAGGTGGATATCCGAGTGATTGCAGCCACAAATCGAGATTTGAATGATATGATCGAAAAAGAGACGTTTCGGCGGGACTTATACTACCGGTTAAATATCGTTCCTCTCCAACTTACTCCGTTACGCGAGCGCAAAGACGATCTATTGGCACTGGCTAAAACATTCCAAGATAAGTTCGCGCGAGAAGTGGGTCATGAGCTGACACTATCTCCCCAAGTCGTGAGGCTTCTCCAAGCGTATGACTGGCCAGGAAACATCCGGGAACTGCAAAATGTCATAGAACATGCAAGCATAGTGTGTATGAATGGGTTCATAGAAATTCATCATTTACCAGCGTATATAATTCCGATCCATGAAGACAAACAAAGAAAAATGGATAATCCCTACGATGTAAAGGAGATTGTAAGCAAGGTAGAAAAGGAACTGATTTTGTCCGCCTTGGCTACTTATAACAATAATCGTACCAACGCCTTGAAGGCATTGGGAATTTCTAGGCGGGCATTTTACAATAAGTTGCATCGGTATGGCATTGAAGTGTGGGGAGGAGATATTATGGAAAGTACAACGTCTTTGCCGATAAAAGTTATCGGCTAGGACTTACTGATTGTATGCTTTGTATACTGATAACAAGAAAAGGGATCGTTGTTTAGTTTCAATTCTATACAAAAGTAAACTTTCCCTGCAGGCTGATTCATCAGAGTGCAGGGTTTATTTCGCTTCAATAAAATGTGAAGTCTAAAGTTCGAGTAAGCTTCAAGCAGGTCGTTGGGCGAATATGAAGGGCATATATGGCTGGTAGCAGTGTTAACAGCCCGGTCCAGGGGCAATTTTATGTTGAGGGGATCCTCCAAATGACCACCTCTAGTTCGCTAGTTTTACCCGAGAAAAGTTTTCTTTGTAATCCCAACATAGTTGGCATGGTTCTTGTAATGTAAAGACATATAGGCTGAATATTGAGAAAAGGAGGGCCTCAAGAATCTTGCGCAAATTAAAGCGATGAAATAACCAATTAGGAGGGAATAGAATTGGCTTACGAAACAATAATTGTGGAAATTGAAGAAGGAATTGCCACTGTCACTCTCAATCGTCCAGACGTGCTAAATGCCCTGAATAGTCAGGTTTTTAATGAGTTGGCAGATGCGGCTGAGAATTTGGGTGCTGATGATTCAGTTCGAGTTGTGATTATCACGGGTGGTGACAAAGTATTTGCAGCAGGGGCGGATATTAAGGCGATGGCCTCATTAAGTGCAGTGGATATAACGACAAGTGGCAGACCATCGATGCGAACGTTTCATCTGCTTGAAAACATACACAAGCCAGTCATCGCTGCCATTGCCGGTTATGCCCTAGGTGGTGGGTGTGAATTGACGTTGGTGGCTGATGTACGCATTGCGGCTGACAACGCTCAATTCGGTNNCCTCGTCTGATCGGTGCGGGTAAGGCCAAAGAATTAATTTTCAGTGGGGACTTTATTAACGCTGAGGAAGCTTTGCGGGTTGGACTCGTAAATAAAGTGGTGCCTGCAGATCAATTAATGACTGAAGCTAAAAAAATGGCTAAGAAATTTGCTGCCCGGGGCGCAGTAGCCATATCTTTAGCCAAATCATGCGTGAATGAAGGACTACGGATGGATTTAAAAATGGGCTTACAATATGAGCACAAGTGTTTTGCGCTACTGTTTGCAACTGAGGATCAAAAAGAAGGCATGAATGCCTTTGTCGAAAAACGAAAACCGAATTTCAAGGGTAGATAAGAGGAACGTGCTCTCACAGATAAAAGTCCAATGATATCTGAACAAGCAAAGAGGAAGTGTGTGTAATGGCGAGTAATTTTCTATATAGCACCCGAGATCATAAATTTATTATCAAAGAATGGCTTGATGGAGGAAAAATCCTCGGTTTGAAAAGGTTTCGAGATGTCTTTAGCATGGAAGATGTAGATGGTATTCTTGACCAATCATTAAGAGTCTGTAAAGACGTTGTCGCGCCGACGAATGATGATGGAGACACAATTAGAGCAGTCTTTAAGGATGGAAATGTGACGGTTCCCCCTTCCTTTCATAACGCTTTCAAGTTTGTAGCAGATAACGGTTGGGGTGCTAGCAATAAAGACAAAGACGGCGAAGGTTCCATGCCATCGCTTTTGTATGGAGCAGTCCATGAGTATATGATTGCTGCAAACCCTGCGTTCGTCGCATATTTGGGTTTGCCCGGCGGCGTTGGATCTATCATCAAGCAGTTCGGGTCCCAGGAACAAATTAACTTCTTCACCCCTAAAATGTTCGAGGCAGTCTGGGGTGGCACGATGTGCATTACTGAACCTGGTGGGGGTTCTGATGTTGGAGATATGACTTCAAAGGCCTACCCTACGGAAAACCCTTTAATTTATAAAATCAAAGGAACAAAATGCTTTATCACCTGTGGAGATCACGATCTCACTGAAAATATTATTCACTTGGTTTTAGCCAGAATCGACGGTGCGGTTCCCGGCACGAAAGGCTTATCACTGTTCATTGTCCCTAAAATCTGGGTTAATGAAGATGGTAGACTTGGGGAGCGAAACGATGTTTCGACAGTGGGAATCGAGCATAAGATGGGACTTCAAGGATCCGCTACCGCGGTACTTAACTTCGGTGAAGAGGATTCCTGTCGTGGTTTCTTATTAGGTGCACCACTGGATGAAAAAGGTGCTGGGCAAGGGATGGCCCAGATGTTTAAAATGATCAATGGATCACGAATTGACACAGGACATTGCGCTCTGTCCGTGGCAACTGTGGCTTATAATGACGCGGTCGCGTATGCCAAAGAGCGTGTTCAGGGTCGCCCTATTGACAATCCAAGAGGAAGTCGGGTGCCACTCATCCAACACGAAGATATTCGTCGGATGTTGCTCACTCAAAAGGCAACGCTTGAAGCAATGCGGGCTATGATTTTTAAAGGGTATTATTATTTAGATCTCATTGCTTTTGGTGATGATCCGGAAGATGTTAAGCAAGCCAAGCGTATGATAGAACTAATCACTCCTTTAATTAAAGCTTACAGTTCTGACCAAGCTTGGCTCATGATTACGGAAGCTATTCAAG
>PKWS01000084.1 GCA_003132105.1 Desulfosporosinus sp. | reverse complement strand
AGCCCTAAAACCTGAGATTTTGTTTTATCCCGAGCACAGGCCACCTCTAGCACCTTAATCACCTGTTGCTGATCTTCTTTAGCCGTCATATCTATGAAGTCGATGATAATAATGCCCCCAAGGTTTCTAAGACGCAACTGGCGGGCAATCTCACCAGCAGCTTCAAGGTTCGTATGGACCACCGTTTCCTCTAGTGACCGTTGCCCGACATATTTTCCGGTATTCACATCAATCACGATTAGCGCTTCCGTTTGTTGAATCACCAGATACCCACCGCTCTTTAACCAGACTTTTGGGCGCAGATTTTTACGAATTTCGTTATCCACACCATATCGGTCAAAGAGGTCCTCTGTCGTGACAACGTGTATGTGTTTAGCTGCCGGGTGTTCAATATTCTGCAGAGCTTTACGCAATATTTGAGCAGTTTCATCCAGATCAACGGTAATTTTTTCCACGTCATGATCAATCCAGTCGCGGACAAGCCGGGAAATCAAATCTACATCCTTATGTACAAGTCCAGGCACAGAAACATGCGGAATTTTCGGTTGCAAAGCTATCCAAATCTCCACGAGCTGAGCTATATCTTCCGCGATCTCTTCCCCGTCAATTCCTTCAGCGAGAGTACGGATAATGACACCCATGCCCTCAGGTCTGACCTGATCCGCCAGATTCCGCAGACGCGCCCGTTCCGTGTTATCTGTAATCTTCCGAGACACTCCGATGTAACTCACCTGAGGAAGAAGCACAACATACCGACCTGGCAGGGTCAAGTTGACGCTAATGCGCGCCCCCTTCGAGCCAACCGGTTCTTTAATAATCTGGACTAAAAGTTCTTGGCGAGGTTTAAGGACGTGCTCGATCCGAACAGTATCAACCGGAGAATCCTTTTCATCCTCCTCAAAACGTGACGGGACAGCATCGCCGACATAAAGATACGCGTTCTTGTCCAGCCCGATATCGACAAACGCCGCTTGCATACCAGGCAGAACGTTCTCCACTCGCCCCCGATACATATTCCCCACCAAATGGGATGAACCGCCCTCTTCTTCAAACACATCCATCAAATCGCCTTGCTCAAAGACGGCTGCGCGGAGCTTTTGGGATTGGCTTTGGAGAACGATTTCTTTTAAGCATCCGGTGCTTTCGTGTTTCATTGGATTAATACACCTCCTACCTTAACGTAACCCGATTAAATCAATCAGAGACATCCAACGGCCATGACTCAAACAGGACGTTCGAGATTATCATATCTTAGAAGTGGAAGATAAGGAAGGCTTATATATCGCCTATCACCTTTTCGAAATAGGGGACTTTCTAAACAAAAACCAATGACACGTATATAACGAGAGAACCCGTAAAACGGGTTCTCTGTTCTTTGGTATAGATAATCAATTATGAAGGACTCTTTAGATTTATAATGTGTACTAATCTTGATTTTCTCTAAGAACATTGGAAATTTCTTGGATAATACCCTTAGCCTGCTCTCTGGCTATCAAGCAATCATCTTTATTAAAAGTCTTAAAATCATCGTAGTCGGCGTGAGATCGAAGTCTAAATAAGTCTGAAAGAGCCTTGCTGGAAGTCTTGCTTACAATACCCGCTTTAACAAATTCCTTATTGTAAAAAGATATTATCCCGCTATGCTTTGCAGAATCCATTTCTTTTGTAGCCAATAACGCCCTAACAGCATGAAATGCTGCATAATAAAACCGATTAATGGCACTATGATAGGACCCCATATGTTCTAGTTGCTCCCCATCCTTAAAAGTCATTTCTGCCTTTTCAATTCTCCATTTACTTAAGTCCATACTCATAAAGAAACACCTTCTGACTCGAGATTATGGAAAAATGCTGTCTCCCTAAAAAGAGGATTGGCATAATGGGAACCGGCTATTATGATTGGGGTAATAACCACATCATATTCAAGATTTATATCCACTACAATGTCCATAATGGCATCACTAATATCTCTATCGTCCTTTTCCACCAGTACTAGAATATCGATATCCGACTCTGGTGTGTCGGTTCCCCTTGCTACAGAGCCAAAGAGTCGTACATCTTTTATGTTAGACGAAAGTCTTTCTTTAATATTCTTGCTAAAAAGCTCAATGGCCTCTCTCTGTATCGGATTGCCCATTGATATTCCTCCCATTCCAGTCGGCTGATAACTTGAACATCGCTTCCCATATTATACCATAAAAAGCTCTTCCTGAATAGGAGTTGCACGGCGCAGCTCATCAGAGAGGTGTGATTCGCTTAAAAAGCACGGAAAGACCAGTTGCATCTTCCCTCGTGTCTTCCAAGCCCGGAGGGTCACGATCACACGGCGAGAAACCTCTGCGGTCATCGTAGCCAAACTCGGCTTTAAATTCACTTTCTTAAAGGTCCCTTTTCGCCATCCTTGGCTACAGGGACACTNNGTCCATCCTTGGACAGCGCTCTAATTCTGAACAGACGTTTCCCGCCGGCAACCGGACACGGATGTCCGATTTGCCGGGCACCCTGCCCGCTTTCATCAAGGATTTAAAGCCCTAGTTTGGCACGACGAACGCAGGGTTGACCAAGTGTGATCGTGACCCTCTCTCCACGGAACTAGCAAATCACGCCTCGAATCAAATCTCAGCAAGCTGCTCGAACGGCGGACTATTGATACCCTGGTAGCTCACATGCACCCCTGTCCGTTTAATATGCAGTTCCTCCATATCAAGCGGTAAATTCTCAAGCTCCCTGAGACTCGCAAGAACCTCCTCGGGACGAACACTCCCTGCATTACCCATCTCAACTTCCAGCTCAAAGATTATTTCATCTCCATGGATTTCTCCTTCTAAGCGCTTAACCCACGGTCGGATGTCCTTGTCCGTTGGCCCTTTTTTCGTAAAACGCGAATAGATCACATGCTCCCGAGCAAGCCAAAGGCTTACTGCCTCTTGTAAACGTTCGGGCAGAATCGGCAAGGCCATCAGAATACGGATCCTATAACTTGCTGCATTAAGGACTGCCATCAAGGGTTTAGCTCCCTGGGTGAGTGCTCGTCCTTGCAGCAGTCGTATTCCAGGAGGCAATTGCTCCTGAATGCGCCCCAGTACTTCCCCCAAGTCTAATTCGCGTTGGATATCGATATCTACGTACTCCCGTTCCCCTTCTGTCCCAACCGCTAGGGCGAAGCCGAAGGAGATTTTGGGACGCTGGTTAAAGCCCTCCGTATAGGACATGGCAATACCAGCACGCCTCACCGCACGTTCAAACACCCGCGTCAGGTCAAGGTGTGCGATATACCTTGCATCTTCAACTTTGGTATAGGCGATTCTTAGCCGCATGGCACTCACCCTTTCAACTCAATCTGGACCCCTCTGCCGGGGCATATTCCGCACCCGGAACACTCATCATGTCGGCAATCGATCGTTTTGGCTTCCTGCAATGCTCGGTGGTGTTCACTCACCAAGAACTGTTTCGTCACGCCACTCTCTAAATGCTCCCACGGTAAAATATCATCATAATCCATCGTCCGGTTGGCGTAAAAGTGGGGGTCTATGCCAAACTCTTTAAAAGCAGCCATCCATATATCTTCCCGGAATTGCTCACTCCAACCATCAAAACGAGCTCCGTGTTTGACTGCCCATTCCAGAAGTGGAGCCAGTCGCCGATCTCCTTTGGCAAAGACCGCTTCCAGATAACTGGTCTGCACATCATGATAATTATATTTAAACCTGCGATCTCTCAATTTTTCTCGCAGATATCTTTGCTTAAGATCCACCGAAGCTTTTGCTTCCTGCGGTTCCCATTGAAACGGCGTGTGCGCCTTTGGTACAAAAAAGCTCGTAGAGATCGTCACTGTGATATTCCGGCGTCCCAGCTTAGTTCCTAAATTAGCGACTTTTTTTGCCAAATCAATGATTCCGTCGATGTCTTCCTGAGTCTCCGTCGGTAACCCAACCATAAAGTAAAGCTTAATTGTGGACCAGCCCTTTTTAAAGGCAGTCTCTACAGCATCCATGAGATTTTGCTCGGTAACCCCTTTGTTGATGACGTCACGCAAACGCTGTGTGCCCGCCTCCGGTGCAAAGGTTAACCCGGATTTACGAGTCTTCTGTACGGACTCGGCTAAATCGACATCAAAAGAGTCGACTCGTAGCGAAGGGAGAGAAATCCCAACACCTTCGTCTCCATGCTTCTCAAGTATGCCCTCAATGACGGGCTGGATACACGAGTAATCCCCACTGGAAAGCGAAGTAAGCGCAATCTCATCATACCCCGTAGAACGCACCAGTTCCTCCGTTTGCTTCAGAAGCGTTTCTAAAGAACGTTCCCGAACGGGACGATAAAGCATACCTGCTTGGCAAAAACGGCACCCCCGTGAGCAGCCGCGCATGACTTCGAGCATCATCCGATCATGCACAATTTCCAAGTATGGCACAACAGGGTTGGTCGGGAAAAACGCTTTATCTAGGTCCTGCACGATAGCCTTTTCCACAACGGCTGGAACACCAGCTTCAGCTTCAATACTGTCTATTCGACCGTCTGGTTTATAGGATACATGGTAGAAATCCGGAACATAAACCCCTTGAACCTGAGCAACTTTCACTAAAAATTCTCTGCGAGGAAGAGGATTAAGCTTCTGCTGGGCTAGGAGGCGAAGCACTTCAGGCAACTGTTCTTCGCTTTCTCCGAGGAGGAAGAAATCTATAAACCCTACGAGGGGTTCCGGGTTAAAGGCGCAAGGACCTCCGGCAATAATCCAAGGGTCATCAATGCCGCGTTCAGCGGACCGCATCGGAATACCCGCTAAATCAAGCATATTCAGGATATTGGTAAAACTCATTTCATACTGAAGGGTAAATCCGACGACGTCAAACGCTTGGAGTGGTTGAAACGATTCCAGCGCATATAGGGGAATTCCCTTCTCACGCATTGTCTCTTCCATATCTACCCAAGGAGCAAAAACCCTTTCACAGAGGAATTCTGGGAACGAGTTTACCAGGTGGTAGAGAATCCTTGTTCCTAAATGAGACATCCCAACTTCGTAAACGTCCGGGAAAGCAAAGGCCATATGGAGCTCCGTTTTATCCCAGTCTTTTTTAATCGCGTTCCATTCTGATCCTAAGTACCTGCTTGGTTTGAGGACTTTAGGTAAAAATCGTTCGACCTGTCGGCGTATCTCCGCCGCGGTAAATTTACTCATGGTATCAACGAGGCCCCCTTGTACTTACATTGTGGACCTCAATTATATCATAAATAGCAGAATATCCCTAAAGTTTACCCACTGGAAAACGAATCCCCTCCCGCAGCATCCCTTCCACTACATCCGTCTCGGTCAGAATCTTATCCAACCCCATTTCTTTATTCGCCAGAGAAATCATGGCGTAGCGATCGGGAGTAAACTCCTCAACAATTCGCACGAGGGGAGTATCCTGCTGAACGGTTACCCAAATACTTCGCATCAGCCCTTTTTTTAGCAAGTCCTCTTTCTTACGTGTCAATTGCCGAAGAAACGTGATATGAGCAGATGAGATTTCTTTACTGCCTGCCAGCCAAAAAAATCCCCCCAAAATGATGAAGGCCAGTGGCCCTTCAGTAAATTTTCCTTGACCCCATAAAACTATCCCGTACAGGGCTAGGAGTACGCCCAGCCATTTGCCCGCCCATGCCAAAAACTTCGTGGTCCGGACGAAGCCAAAGCTTCCCGCAAAGAGCGCCCGCACAACTCGGCCGCCATCGAGCGGCAAAATGGGGATCAAATTAAAAGTGGCCAGCCATAAGTTAAAACGTACAAAATCAGCCGCGAATTCCCCGGTCCACACCCCTTGCCACCTTAAAGCCTGAGCCCCAAATAAGAGGACCAAGTTAAAGGCAGGACCTGCTAACGCCATGATGCTCTCCTCAAATTTCCTCCCTTCAAAGAGGTCATCACAGTAGGCTGCTCCTCCAAATGGAAACAGCTCTAGACCCACCACACGAAATCCATACGCTTTGGCTGTCAATAAATGCGCCAATTCATGGCAGAAGACTAAGCCAAAGACGAGAAGAGCCTGGGCTGCTAAACCCAGGACTCCGTATACAACCAAGACCAAAAGAAATGTGGGATGGATTCGGATGCTCACCCCGGAAATTTTCACGAGCTCCATTTTTCTACCTCCTCATTGGGATTTCGGGGGCATAAGATAAGGCAAAGGATTGACCGGCACGTTATTTTTCCTCAGCTCAAAGTGAAGCCAGGGCTTCTTTAAAGGTGCGGAAAGACCCACTGTCGCGAGAACAGCTCCTTTCTCGATTTGCTGACCCTTGACAACCGAAATATCGCCAAGATTTCCAAGTACTGTGGTCCAGCCATCCCCAAAATCTAGTTTTACAATCTTTCCTAATTGGGGATCTTCCCCCACTGTGGTCACCACCCCTGCTGCAGGCGAGACCACTGGGGTTCCCAAAGCATTCTGAAGAGGCTCGACATCAATCCCGTTATGAACTGAACCTTTAGCATTGTTTCCCCCTTCTCCCACTTCTCCAAATGCAGCTACGACTTTCCCGGAAATGGGGGGCAAAAACTGACCTTTCATCTTTGCATCAACTGGAACGTTCTTATTAACGACGCCACCAAGGGACAAAGCTTCTTTAGTCATACCATTTAAGGCTGCGTAATAATTACCCGAGTTCATGGCGCTCTGGTAAATTGAATGAATGGTTCCTGAAAATAGGTCTGTACTATTGGCGCTAAAAAAAACCATCAAAAATAACGTCGCAGCTAAGAGGGTGCGCTTCTGCGTTCCGTTCCAATGGTTTAAGTAATCCCCCCGTCCTACCTTTACAGGACGTCGAGAACGTCTGGGTTGCTGATTATAGCGCGGTGCAGATTTGCCCCGCCCCGGTTCTTTTGCCACTTCTTGGATTGCTCGTTCCCATTCCCAGTCATCCCAACGTTCAAAAGGATTCATCCCACTGCCTCACTTTCGATGTTCGATGCGCGATGCACGATGCTCGAATCGATGCGAACAATGTTCGCAAACTGGTTCTTCGATTCGCAGAATCGAACTCAAAGTTCGAGCCTCGCGCCTCGTGCCTCGTGCCTCG
>PKWS01000346.1 GCA_003132105.1 Desulfosporosinus sp. | reverse complement strand
CTCCTCCCGGGGTCACCAAAATCGAGGGTAGTTATGCTTCATCAAGATTGGATGCGTCTTGCGCTCATACAAGCTCAAACGGCTTTTGAACATGGGGAAGTTCCTATTGGAGCGGTCGTTGTTCATAATGGTCAAGTGATTGCTGCAGCGCATAATGAAAAAGAACAGAGAAAAGACCCTACAGCACATGCCGAGGTATTAGCAATTCAACGAGCAGCTAAAGTACTCGGAAGTTGGCGGTTAACGGACGCTATCTTGTATGTTACGTTAGAGCCTTGTCCGATGTGCGCAGGAGCTATTGTACAATCACGCTTAAAGCAAATTGTGTATGGGTGCGCGGATTTGAAAGGCGGAGCTACAGGTTCGGTGATGAATGTCTTGGACTTTACACTTTGGAACCATCGAGTTGACATCGTTGCGGGGGTTTTGGAAGAAGAATGCTCTGAGATCCTAAAATTATTTTTTAGGAGATTGCGCTGAATTGCAGCGTTTTTTTTAACACTTTTCTAATACTTTGATGAGAACTTGTTTTTCATCTTAGTATTAGAATTGTATACGGAGGAGTATCGAAGTGGTCATAACGAGAACGACTCGAAATCGTTTGGCGGTGTAAACCGCCCGTGGGTTCGAATCCCACCTCCTCCGCCAATAAATAAGAATTTAAGGGTCTTCGTGACATAACGCGAAGGCCCTTTTACTGTTTTAGGATGTTGGGCGGAGAAAGACGACGAAGGAGCCGACGATAATCGCATACAACTAAAACTAGAAGACGGAATAGAACATCTATCAAGCAAATTACAAATCCAAAGCTCGTTGGAAAGTGCCAGGTTAATCTTCCCAGCTACCTGGACAAAATAGTTAGACTTTCTGCAATGGAATCTTACATTAAAAGTTTAAAAGATCTCCGCGTCCGGAGACCTTTTGCTCAATGCCCATAGCCTTGACCTTATCCACGGGACAAGAATTTCGAAAAAGTTCCCTCCGTTCATAAAGCGGAGGGACAAAGAGAGTTGACTACATGAAAAAGACTAAAACAGTCTTCGACATATTATACTATATTTAGACAAATTTATGTTGGTTTCAACTGTGGTAACTAATGGTAAACCACTCATAAGGACGGCCCTCTGTGAAGAATATAAAGATGATTTACATGGTTTTTAGTTACATTATTGTAATTTCCACTGAATTATCTTTTACATTAATCTATGGCTTTTTCACTAAATTAGATCATAGATGGTATATATTACTACTCCTATAGCCTGCTCATCATTATGGTTTTAGTGACGATGAAGAGATGCTTGAAAAAGAATTTATAAACTAGTGCTTGCGCTAGGGTCTTCGCGATTTAACGCGAAGGCCATTTTACTGTTTAGGATGTTGTGTGAGGAGAAAGACCACGTACGTCTGCTTTGGATACATGGTTATAATTTGATATAATAATCATGGAGGTGTAATTGATTTGAGAGAATTCTTATTTAACCAACTAGAGGTTATTCGTAGTAACACGCTTAATGTAGTGAAAGAAGTCAGTGAAAATCAAGCGGATTCAGTGCCGGAAGGGTTCAATAATAACATCCGTTGGAATCTCGGTCATGTTTATCTGGCTCAAGAACAATTTGCTTTTGGCTTCATATCAGAACCAATGAAAATGCCGGACGGATTTACTGAGTTATTTGGGCGTGACACCAAACCCTCTCAGTGGAAAATACAACCACCGACATTACTGGAGCTGATTAACTCATTGGAAGATCAAACAAGTCGAATCAAAGAATTGCTAGATAATCGGTTAGCCGAAGTCGTTGCAAATCCATTTAAAATGCCCTCGGGCATAACCTTAAAGACGATTGGAGAATTCCTAACTTTCTCGATGTATCATGAAGGTATGCATGTTCAAACAATTAAAATGTTGAAGAAATTTAGCGCATAAAGCTTGATAGAGTTCAATTTCAATCTCCTCGCCTAATACATAAGAATTTAAGGGTCTTCGCGACTTAACGCGAAGGCCTTTTACTGTCCCTGGTAGTAGATTGGAGGAGATAGTAAACTATTTTTATAATTTTTCTACTTTGCTTAAATCTTCACATTCATGGACAGACTTATATTAGAGTGAAAGATGTTTTGACAGTGCTTAGACACCTAATACGAGATGTTCAGGAGAGAGGGGCTTAAATTTTATGAAAGTAGTAAGGATTATAGTAGGTTTGGGTATTATTGGAGTTTTACTAATTGGGGCTTTTTGGGGAACTATCCGTGAAGTGAGTGCGATGGGAACCTATAATATAGATAAGGCTATTGATGAAGTGAAACTTGTTCCCACGTCGGATCAATTAATCCGTTTTCACGTCCTCGCTAATTCGGACAGCGAACAGGACCAAGCGCTGAAGAGGGCAGTTCGAGATGCCATCTTAAAAGTTGTTTCTCCTCGGTTGGCGGTTTCTCAGTCATTAGATGAATCAAGGCAAATACTTAAGCAGGTCCGTCCAGAGATGGAGAGTATTGGGCGTTCCGTAGTAAAGATGTGGGGTAAGGATTATAGTGTACGTACAGAGTTCGGGCATTCTTCTTTTCCTACCAAATCCTATGGATCATTGGTGCTACCAGCCGGTGACTATGAAGCGTTGCGCGTCGTGATAGGAGAAGGGCAAGGGTCGAACTGGTGGTGTGTGCTTTTCCCACCGCTTTGCTTTGTTGATATTGAACAGTCCACGGCTGTTCAAGTGGATGGAAAACAGGGGATCCCAATTAAGAACGCTATCAAACAGACTGAAAGATCCACGACGGGTACTCCGAAAGTGCGTTCATACTTCTGGGAAATGATAACTAAATTTTTCAAAATATTTAGTTCAACTAAAGTTTAACCGAACGACTTAACATATATTTACAGAGATATAATCATTGACTCACTTGTCCCTTTACGATATAATCTCTCTTGTTCACTAAATTCATAGAAAAAATATCTAGTTTTTCGAGGTTTTACTAAAGCATGGAGAGGTGGCTGAGTGGTCGAAGGCGCCCGCCTGGAAAGCGGGTACATTGGGCAACCGGTGTCGAGGGTTCAAATCCCTCTCTCTCCGCCATGATTAGAGAACTTGAGCCAAAGTATTCGACTTCGGCTTTTTCACTAGTCAGAAAGTATTAACTGACTGTACCAGTCAGAAAATATAACTTTCTGGAAGCATAAGTGCGACTAGGGCTACCGCCTGCGCCTGAAGGCTTGGCACTAGCCAAGTCTTCTATATTTTGTTATAATTGATTTAGCCGTACTAGACGGGGAGGTAGCGGTTCCCTGTAACTTGCAGTCCGCTATAGCAAGGTGGAATTCCCGCGAAAGGTCCTCGCCTGTGAAGCTGTCTTTGGTGGGCGGCGATGAGATTTTGGTCTTACGCAACAGGACACTCCGAACCGTGTCAGATCTTGACGGAAGCAGCACTAAGGAGAGCGTTTTGTGTGCCGTGAGGTTGCCTGAATCGAGTCTGCCGATCAAGGTAACGTTCGGATGTGACGGTTCGATCAAGGGTGTACGGCTATGATATATTCTGTTTAAGGTGGTCAATGTACCATCTTTTTTGGTATATATTGCATACTTTGTATATCGAGGGTGATAGTATGGCTTATTTGGCACTTTACCGTGAATGGCGTCCAAGAATGTTTAAAGACATAGTAGGGCAAGAGCATATTACGAAAACATTAGTCAATGCTCTAAAACAAGAGAAGATTGCCCATGCGTATTTATTCAGTGGACCAAGAGGTACGGGTAAAACGACAGCCGCTAAAATTCTAGCTAAGGCCTTGAATTGTGAACAGCGGGAGGGAGTGGAACCCTGCAATCATTGTGCTTCCTGCATCAGTAT
>PKWS01000313.1:1880-12290 GCA_003132105.1 Desulfosporosinus sp. | reverse complement strand
CCGAACTACAATAGAAAGGGGGATTCAGAAATGAGTCAATTTACGGATTTGGATATGCTCTATGATTATGAAAAGGACGCAGCCGCTGCTGCAATGGGATACATGGTACTTGGCACTCGTGCTCATCATGGTGATCTGAGAAATATCTATTTACGCTTAGCCAACGAAGCTACTAATGCCCATAGTAAGGTCAGCAAGTTGATTAACCAAAACGGTGGCATTGCCTAATACAGGTGCTTAAATAAAGAGCTGAGAACAAATTAAAAATATACAAATACCCTTAGAGTAGACAAAAGTCTATTCTATAGGGTATTTTTGTTATAAAGGAAATAAGCTATGTATCACCGTTTTCGTCCAAATTCCTCTCTGACAGCCAATTTACCTGTTTTTGTTTTCCATTATTCTGTTTCATTTAGTGTGTTTTTGTTCGAAAGACCAAAGTCCGTTTTTCTCTCGCTCACGTCGATTTACTATGGTGTTTGTTTAGGGCTTTTCCTATTCGGGTAAGTCCAATCCTTGGGGCATGGATGCATTGATAGTGTCAGACTGGGAATACCACTCCATATGATGGTATATTAAGAGAGGGATGTACATGCCGATTGTAAAATCCTAAAGACAATAAACAGCAGGGATTCACTGCTTGAAGAATAGTTTGAAAGAACTCTGAAATATGCTCACATTTATAAAAGGGCATAACAAAATAAGCCTGCTAAAAGCGGACTTTGAAAGTGACTTCAGTATTAGAGGACTAAGTTGTATTGTGCTTATCGGGTATTTGGTAGCCTAATGTTTGCAGGTAGCGTATAGCCATTTCCTCAGTTATCTGAGATGTATAAGTTTGTTTTGGGTAAATAATTTTGAGCATAAACACATCCCTTCATAAGTTTATAGTGGATAAAGCAGACATTGACTGTTTGCTACAAAATAAACGGGATTGTTTATACAAAGATTAGTTTACGTGCTCAATGGCACACTTATTTGTACTTGAAAATAGCAAACGGCACATCTTATTATGCGGGCAGTATTTAACTGCACCACTCACCTCCCCGTGCTCTGTAGTGTATCTGCTTATCCAAATAAATTATATCACTCAGGGGGAACACTTTCATTAAATTTTTGTGCCTTGAGCACAGCGAAAGGAATGGAACTTATTATGAGAATCAGTCCAGATACTTTGATGTATATGTTAGGCGGATACATAACTGGTATTTATCCATATAAATTTCAATACAGAGTGACATATTCAATTCTAGACACAAAAAGGAGCCCTAATCCGCCGTTGCCGGCAAGGCTCCCTTTGTCTTTTATTCAGCGTATAGCTCATTCACTTAACTAAAACTCTCTTCCAATTCTTTTATGAGAACATCCGCTGGAAAGTACCGTCCTGGGCATTCCGTCGCGGCTCCAAGCACGTCTCGGTGCAGTTCAACAGCATTGATACCCAGTTTAAATGCCTCCATTAATTGTACTACTTTAGTTACCAGCCCGACGAGTTGAGCATCTGGTACTTCTGTCTCGCTGAAATTTCCCACAAGACAGACTCCGATCCCGATAAAATTCCTATTCCCTATATTACAATGCGCTCCCGGTCGATATAAGGGCCTTCCTTCTTCACAGCGACCATCCGGCATAATCACGAAGTGATACCCGATATCGCTCCAACCCTTGGTTTTATGCCACTCCCGAATCATGGCCGCGTCGACTGGTACGGTCTTTCCTGAGCGCCGAACCTCCGTGGGACTTGCTGTGTGATGAATAACGATCTTTTGCCAATCCATCCCCATATTCTCCCTCTTTCTTAGGCTTTCAGGACGCCAACGGCCTTGGCAAGTTCCGTGATGCTTGCGGAGAGTTCGTTGAGCTTTCCTTCGATTCGAACGAGTAAATAACTACTCACTACGATTGGAAAGCCAAAATTACCCACAAGTTCAACATCTCTTCCAGGCGATTCCTTCCCTTTCTATGACGTCTCAATTAATAGTTTATGCAGCTATTTCATTCAAGTGATTATAGAAGGGGGAGTATGGGAGAGCCTTGTGCGGTTAAACCCGTTTGAAAGGTTACCACCGGAAAGGGTTATACACAGATCTCTAGGGCAGGTAGANNAACGTTTGGTAATGAAATCACACGGTTTTATTCCATGAGATCTGTCGAATAAACCCCAACCGCCTCTGCAATTCGTTTGGCCCAAGTTGGGCTCATCGAGCGCTTACCACGTTCCAGATCACTGATGATATTCGGCGCAATACCGGTCCTATCTGCCAATTCCTTTTGGCTCCCAATGCCCGCTTTTAGACGTGCGTCTCTCATTTTTTGCCCGCCATAAATCACTTGATTTTTCTCTATCAAGCCCACATCCTCTTACATAAATTTTTCTCTCTATATACTTGAGCCGAGAATGAATAGCCTTTTTCTGTCATCTATGGATATTATATCGCATTAGGAGCAATTAGAACACATGTTCTAGTAAGTTCTGCAAAATATTGATAATTAAATCACACCAACTCCCCGTTTCCTCCCAGTAAATCAGGACTTTAGCAATCCCGCCAGAAATTAAGATAACAGCAATAAACCCCTAAACAACGTAAAAAGGAGCCCTTCATCCGGTGTGTACCGGCTAGGGTTCCTTTTTACGGGAGGAATAAAAGGTTGGATACCCTTCCTTCTCTTCTCCCTAATTCCCCTTATAATTCTATTTGATAGTCGTTTTAAAGTTCAACCTCTGTTCCTCCGGAATCCACATTTTGTTTATCATTATAGGCACTAATATTAAATTCATTTAGAAGCTTACCGGAAACGATACCCGTTAACATAGAGTCACTAACATTTAAGGCAGTCCTGGCCATATCAATTAACGGCTCAATGGCGATCAAAAGACCTACAAGACCTACTGGCAAGCCCATAATAGACAGGACTGTTAAAGCGGCAAAGGTTGCGCCTCCACCAACTCCGGCAATACCAAAGGAACCTATAGCCGTAACTATGATAAGTTTGATTATGAACGCTGGTGCCAAAGGATTAATACCTACAGCTGGCCAGTGACTTAATCCATTTCATATACCTGATGTCAATACATGAGAAGATAAAGTTAGGCTTCTACCCCTCAATCAGCCGCCCCAAGCACTCCGAATAATGCGTAATACGCTCTTTCGGCCGCAACTGTATAAGACTTACATTCGTGTCCTCCATGTCTTCCACCGCAGGCCCATAACTAGGATGTAGGGCAATCACTCTGATGGCTTTGGACACTCCCGCTGGATCACCGATATATTTTAGCGAATTAGAATAGTTTTGCAAGGTATTCATGTTTTTCGGGCGATTCTCATCTTCCACTCTGTCATTGTTCCAAATGTTTAATCTCTTGCGGTATTTGGCATCGATAATAATCGATCCAGAATAACTGTTGTTATCAAACACATCAATCCGAATATCTGGCTTATAATTCGTTCCTTCCATATAGAGAATGCGCTTGAATCTCAAAGCGCTACGCTTCGCCCTGGCCATTTTCTCATTGAACAACACGGAAAGACGAATCGTACCTTTAACCATTTCCACTAAGGTATCATCTTGAAGTACCGGAAAGATTAATTCTTGGCTTGCCTTGTGCGAAGCATCGTAAATCCATCCAGAAACCGGTGTATACCCCGCATGTTCCAAAGCAATGATTGTTTTGATGTAACACCAGTATTCGTATAAAACATCGGTCCGCTTCCATTGCACCTTAAAATCATGAGATACGGGAATCTTAAAATCCTGTGCCCTAAGTTGCTTCCACCATGTGAAAACTCTCTTATACCGCCAATCTCGTTGAATCTTCAGCGAAAAGTGATTAGAGTTGCTTAAGGGTTTGAGATCTTTGAACACCGGGTGATCCATATATTTTCGCACATAGAAAATCCATTTTTTCATTTCCTGTTCCATCGATTCCAGACTCATAATTTTGCTCTTCAAGACCCTTACTTCGTGGCTTGTCGATTTTTGAAGGGCGATATAAGGCGCTCTCGTTTCGATCGCCCTCTTCTCCTCGGTGATCGTGCACCTTATTGCTCCCAAAACAACCTCCATCTGAGACGACACATAATGAAGGAACCCCAGAACCATGCGATTTTCGGGCGTATCATAAGTGAGGGAATCGATAATTCCTAGGATGACTTCAGGTTGGGCGATGCTTTTGGCAGCTACATTCGCCCGTTGCCCTTGTAAGGATAAGAGCCATCGGGAAGACTTAGCATCCTGCTTACAATTAATTATGGTCTTTACTTCTCTGTAATGCCGCACCAGATGCTGATCCGGGCGTCGTGCCAAGTCCTCAAGTGTTACCCCGAGATCTTTGACCATGTGCTTCAAAGTCACAAACTCCGCTAACACTAAGGGAGGTAGTAACCCCCTTTCTCCGTAAAGTTTTATTCCATGGCTCATCCGAGTTCGGTCATATGCGAGACCTTGAACTATTTCGTTAAGCTCGTCACGCATCACGTCAAGTTGGTCTTCCGTAATATTATTGGGTCTAACTCGAAGCGTGGCTTCGATCGAATCACTAACTTCCCCTTTTTGCTTCACAAATACCATATAGTCCGCAGGAATGAGCGGATAATCCTCATTGACATCACTATAAAGGGGAAACCGCACAGTCCCTGGTCGTAAACACGGAATCCCTTCTTCATCGAGGTGTAGTTTCAAAGAATCATATCCATCTAAGCCGTCAATATAGAGGTAGGCCTCCTCTTGGTTCGCAGAATAAGAGACGTACAGATTTTCTCGTTCAAAAACCTCTATAACGCTGTCTTGAGTAACATTGCGAGGGATCTCTTGTCTACCAATGAAAAACATGATAGAAATCCCTTTGTTTTTAGGATGCATAGCCATGATCTAAAAGTTCCTTTGCTTTTTTATGACAGACATCACGCGAATAGCTGAACGTTGAGACAGTCGGATACTTTTCAAACAACTTCAGAATCTGACTAGTCGCCTGATCCCGTTCCGTGTATTTACCAAAAAGCTGTTCAAAGTCGCTCTCTGGGCCTTTGAACTTCGTCATGATCCGCTGCACCACTTGTAAATCAAAGGCCTTACCACGATCGAGGAAACCTTTACCATCCACATTACTGGGGATATTTTTTAAATATGAACCGATTTGGCGAATAATGCGATAACCCACAACTCGGTCTTTGTCAATTTTACGCAAGGCTGAGTTCAATTCATCGAGAAAATCAATTTCATCATCGGTCAATCCGATCTCTGTTGGTGAATTATTACACCATGATGCAAAGACCTTTCCGGGGACAGGCGAGAGTTGAGCTCGCTCTTCAGATAGTTTTCCAGATGTTTTTTCTTCGAACACTGCCTTCCAGGCGCGCAAGGATTCAAAAATTTTCAGTCCAATGACATTCGCTCGATCCAGGACCTTATCACTAAATTGGAAGGACGATTCATCAATATTAACTGTCCCAACAAAAAACACATTATTTCCGATGGGCACTCGTGGCGAATATTCGTGTCGATTATACACCTCGGACGCCAGCTTTTCGCTGTATAATGTTAAGTACCGATCTTCAGAAAGCTCCAAAATACTTAGAAATTGGCTAAAGTAATGTTCGACCCGTGCCAAGTTCATCTCATCAAAGCAAATGAGATAAAGTTTGTCTTTGTTATCTTCTAGTGATGCTTGGATGAGTAAATCGACAAGGCCTGTTTCCGCCGGACGATAAATCTTGTGAATTGCATCGTAAAAACCAATCAAGTCAGCATCGTCATTCCAGCTGGGCCGAACCGGAATAAATAAGAACTGTTTGCGTTCTTCACCCGCTTCATCCACTCCAGAGAGCCCTAAGGCGCCAGCGTAATTGATGACAAGTTGCGATTTCCCAACCCCGGACATTCCTGCTAACACCACTAAGGCCCCTGTTTTAATGGCAATATGAAAATTTACGAGGTCTTCCATGTCATAAACAAGCTGATTCGACAAGGCCACCTGATTCAAATCATTAATAAACGTATGCTCTCCACTATCTACCTGAAATTCATTATTCGGGATCTCAGTTTCTTGATTCTCTGAAGGTCGTGTCAAATCCTCCCCAATCTTGGGAGGATGCGTAGCCGACTTAATATTGCGCTTAGATTCAACGATTGGGGAGAGCGGTTGTGAGTTGTTGGTAGGGTTTAGAGCTACCTCAGAAAGCGCCGTGAACCGTTTGATAAACTCGCTAGCGGGAAATGGTTCACCAAATAACAAATGGTTGCTGATTTCATTTAAATCCTCATCTAGTAAGAACGCTAAATTCACGCGTCTTAAGATTTGGCTTTCAGGAATTTCTGCGGGGACACAGGTCACTTCTTCCCCTTCTGGACAATAAATACGCCAGTGTTGCCGAAGTTCGCCTAGCCATCCAGACTTACAGCCAAAGAAATGGTCCTGGTATCCAATAATTAACGGTGGATCTTCCGGATATTGATAGGACAGAAAATCTATGGAAGGGAGCTTCTCATAGAGAATCTTTTGAACGCGCTCTGCTGGAACATGTTTCGAGATGATGGGTATCGGGGTGAATTGGGAAGTGTAGGGATTAAACGTAATCGGAGTATCGTGAAAATCAACATTTTTACCATTAAAATACACTCGTTGGGTGTCTTTCTTCACCGCTTCCACTGTGAAAGAAAGTAATCGACTTTTAAAGAATTCCCTTGCGCGTGATTTTCGGCTCTCATTAATTTCGTACTGTCGAAAATGAGAGGTTGTCACAAGTTCGTCAGGAAATCCTGCCAACATTAAATCTTTGCCCCAGATTGTAATTTGGCGCCTTCCGTCCAAAGCTTTATGTAGACTATCCGGTAAAATAGAAATCATATCCACCTGTAAACGTAAAGACTGAGAGTTTATATCCACATCAATACTTTCAATCACCGGTTTTCCTATAACGACGGAATTCCATATCCTACTATCTCTAATCATTAACGATCCTCCCACTGAAATTCAAGAGTTCATTACACGGGATATTCCAGTACTTCGCAATTTCTCGAATCTCTTCAAATTTATTAAGCTTCTCGTCATTCTTTTTATAAAGGACAAGTTGGCAAGTAGACATTCTTCGCCTCGGTCGGTTCCAATCAATTTCCATAGCCCAAATGGGTATGATGCCCAAGGCACTGAGTCTGATGTCTACTTCATTATCACGTTCAGCAAAGATCAGCGCTTTTCGGCCCTGATAGGATGCAAGATTGATTTCGCAACATGGTTCGTCCATTGTTTTTTGGGGAAGAATGGTCTTTCTCTGCTCTAGTTTCTGTTTCAGTAGGTCAATTTCTTTTTCTGTTTCTGCCCGATCCCCTTCAAGTTCTCTCACTCTATTTCTAGATTTACCAGTCTCTTCTTTTTCTCTGACCCATTGAGCTTTTAAGGCTACCATGTCTATTCTTAACTTTTCTAATTGTCCCTTAGTTCTTTGCCCTTCAATATTAGCTTTTTGCAATTTGTTTTCTAAACTTTTTATTCTCTTATGAAAGTCTTTTGTTTCCCTGACTTCTATCGTCTCTTTGGTATCCCTATCTTCTATATCTTTCTCTATGATTATCGTAGACATTACTGCAACAGTTTCTTCTTTTATATCGTCATCTCGTGCTTTGTCTTCTTCAGCTCGACAATATAATTCTACCCCCAATGCTCTGATCTCCGAGTTTGAGCTTAACGTGAACATGTACCCAACTTTAAATCTTTCTTCTCGAGGGACATCTCCGGAAGAAATCATGGTGAATGCTTCCTGCGAGAATGCTTCTAATTCTTTTCTTAGATACCGATTGATTTCTTGCCAAACCTTGACACTGTCCTCCGGTTTTCCTCTTGGGTGGGATAGAATTTCCTGAATGATTTCACTCTTTTTCATCCTTATTTTTCGTTTTAATTTCTTAGCTAACTCTTCTAATACCTCTAATGTGAACCCATTCAGAATCCGTTCAAGATCATATTTAATATTATCCATACCCTACCTCCCTTATAGACTTGGTAATAGATTTTCTTCATCCACTCGCAAATTCCTTCCGTATATACACAATCTTGTAAAACAAATTTAAAACACCCAACTAATATTTTCCTCCTTAGTAACCATGAACACTTTCCACTAGCAGGTCATAGAGTGTATTAAGGTTAATTGATAATGGTTATCCTTACATACAAGGAGGAATCTATATGTGCGGTATCGTTGGCGTTGTGGATTGGAGGCGTGATCTCACCCTCCAAAAAGATATTCTGGTCGGTATGACTCAAACCCTTATACCCCGGGGACCGGATGCAGAAGGGTACTGGATTTCCCCTCGTGCTGCTTTCGGCCACCGCAGGCTCGTTGTCGTTGACCCCCAAGGAGGCCATCAACCGATGATTCGCCAACAAGGTGAACATACGTTTACTCTGATCTATAACGGCGAACTTTATAATACGCCGGAGCTCCGTCAAGAACTTCTGAGTCGTGGCTACCATTTTGAAGGACATTCTGATACGGAAGCCTTACTTCTCTCCTACTTAGAATGGGGACCCTCTTGCGTTGAGCGTCTGAACGGCATATTTGCCTTTGGCATCTGGGACAGTAGAGAACAGCAGTTATTTGTTGCTCGTGATCGCCTAGGGGTTAAGCCTCTCTTTTACAGCGAACAGACAGGTTCACTTATTTTTTCTTCAGAACTTAAAGCCCTGCTGAAACACCCGGATATATCCCCCAATATCGGGCGGGAAGGATTGGCGCAAGTCTTCCTTGTCGGTCCGGCACGTACTCCAGGAGTAGGTGTTTACGAAGGAGTTTCTGAGCTAAAACCTGGGCATGTCATATTTTATTCTGCGAATGGTTTACATATTCGCCGGTACTGGGCCTTACCTAATAATGTCCATGCTGATGATCTAAAGACGACTTCCGCTAAGATACGCGACCTTTTTCTCGATACCGTCAAGCGGCAGCTAGTTTCCGATGTGCCAATCGGCACCCTACTTTCCGGAGGTCTCGATTCGAGCGCCATTACAGCAATTGCAGCTGTTACCCTTGCCAAAGAAGGGAAAGGACCCCTTCCAACCTTTTCAGTAGATTACACTGATAACGACCAATATTTCAAGTCAAATGACTTTCAACCCAGCGCAGACGGTCCATTTATTGAACGTATGACTGAAGCCTTCGCAACCCAGCACACGAATTGTACTTTAGAAATTCCAGAACTCGCTGCAGCACTCAAAGCTGCAACACTTGCCCGTGATCTGCCTGGAATGGCTGACGTTGACTCTTCTTTGTTACTCTTTTCAAGGGAAATAAAGAAGCATATCACAGTTGGTTTATCCGGCGAATGTGCGGATGAAGTGTTCGGTGGATACCCTTGGTTCCATCGTCAAGATGCCCTCGAAGCTCAAACCTTTCCCTGGACACTGCATGTTGAAAACCGTTTACAGATACTTTCCCCTGAACTAAATGAACTTCTTCACTCTCACGACTATTTACAGGAACGCTATGAAGAGGCTCTTGCCGAAATCCCCCTCCTTCCGAGTACTTCCGCCTTAACTCACAAAGACAGTAGAACCTTGAGTGGAAATCTGCAACGCGAAGCACGAATCCGTGAGATTACCTACTTAACTTTAACCCGTTTCATGCCAACCCTCCTAGACCGCAAAGACCGCATGACAATGGCTACCGGACTTGAAGTACGAGTTCCTTTCTGTGACCATCGCTTAGTGGAGTACGCCTGGAACATCCCCTGGGGAATGAAGGCACTTAATGGCGTAGGAAAAGGACTTCTGAGACATGCTCTCAGTGGGATCTTACCCGATGATGTGCTTTGGCGCCGCAAAAGCCCCTACCCAAAAACTCATAACCCCAGTTATCTTTTGGCTGTTCGCACCTGGCTAAGTGAAATCCTGGAAGACAAAACTTCCCCTATTCTTCCCTTCATTAACTTCCCAGCCTTACAGAATCTCATGAAGCTCTCAGATACCTCGCCTTCTGGTCGTCCATGGTTTGGGCAACTGATGGACCTTCCCCAGCTCTTTGCCTACCTTATCCAGGTAAATTTTTGGTTAGTGGAAAACAAAGTTAGAATTCTTTAAAGAATAAAGAAAACTTGGCTGGCGCCAAGCCTTAGCGAAGGCGGCCGCCTAGTTGCACTAATGCGCTGGCCAAGGATGGCCGAGGTATCAAAAAAGGCCTGCAAGAACTACCTTACAGGCCTTTTCCTTACCGGTTAAACTGCTTTATTTACTTCGTGTGCTTCACTGATTTTACTTTCAAGAGATTTTTTCATGACCTTAACCTTGGTAATTCTATACCCTATAACCTCCATAACTTCAAAGTTAAACCCATCAAAATAAACAATGTCCCCCTTGACGGGCTTTCGACCTATCCGTGAGAAAACATATCCCCCTATCGTAGAGACGGTATCTTCCTCCAG
>PKWS01000313.1:0-1872 GCA_003132105.1 Desulfosporosinus sp. | reverse complement strand
AGTTTCTGAATGTCCGGCTGTTCTGACTCAAATTCATCATAAATTTCCCCAACCAATTCTTCAAGCATATCCTCAAGCGTGACAAGCCCAGCCGATCCCCCAAATTCGTCCACAATAATGGCCATATGAGTTCGTTGGCTCCGCATTCTCTGTACAAGATGAGAAATAGGCATTCCCTCAGGAACTGCCAGGATATCTCGCTTAATCTGAGTAATCTCTTTCGTCCCCGACTGTTCCTGTAACCGAATGATATCCCGCAAATGAACTAAGCCCAGAACATGGTCTTTATCATCATCACACAACAAATAACGTGTGTGTCCATATTTTTTTACAATCTCAAGAATCTCCTCAAACGTATCCTGTATGAAGATACACACCATATCTTGGCGCGGAATCATCACCTCACTAGCAATGCGGTCGGAAAACTCAAATACATTATCCAAGAGTTTACCTTCCATTTTATCTAAATAGCCATGTTTTTGACTGGCATCGACCAACATTCGCAGTTCTTCTTCACTATGAGATAAATCAGCCTCATTGGCCGGTTGAATTTTCAAGATATGCAAAACAAGATTAGCTATACTATTAAGCGCCCAAATGACCGGATAAAATACAAAGTAAAAAGCCTTTAAAAGGCTTGCAGTAGCAAGTGCAGTGCTTTCGGCCTTCTGGATTGCAAGTGATTTAGGTACAAGCTCTCCAAGAACAATGTGTAAGAATGAGATCATTAAAAAAGCTAAAGCCATTGCAATGGTGTGAGTATAGATCAAATTCCAACCACCAAAACCCACAAACAACGGTTCGATAAGGGTTGCAATCGCCGGTTCACCAAGCCAACCCAAGCCCAAGGAAGCTAGCGTAATACCGAGCTGACAGGCAGAAAGGTATGCATCAAGCTTCGAGGAAACATCAAGTGCAGTTTGCGCTCTCCGCGATCCATTGTCCGCAAGCTCTGCCAGACGCGTCTTACGCACCTTAACCATTGCAAATTCAGCAGCCACAAAAATACCATTTATGCCGACCAATAAGAAAGCAATTAAAACTTTTATGACACTCCAGAGCAGACCTTCGATGATTTTTCTCCTCCTTTTATTTCCAGAAGTCTTATATAGTTGTCTTTCCATATTATTTGTATTTTGTTAGATAATATTTATACAACATTCTTATTGTTAATGTTAGCAACTTGTGTTCAAACTATTAACAGCATTACACCTATCATTATATATGAAGGAAACAATATTGTGAAATGTTTTAAAAGAATATGTACTTGAGATAAGAAAAGAGTTGTGTTATGCTAATAAAAAATAAGTCATTTTAGGTGCCCTTTGGGAGAATAGGGAAGTTCGGTTTAAAACCGACGCGGACCCACCACTGTAATCGATGAGCTTCGTAAACCACTTGCACTTGCTGGGAAGGTTACGGATTAAGCAATGATTCGAGAGCCAGGAGACCTGCCTAAAATGATTACGTCTTCCCATTACTTGGGGAGCGGCGGTGATGACGGTAAAGTCCCGACCACAGATTTATTTGTGGTCGGGACTTTACTTTTTCTACAAATTATAACAAAATAGAGGGGGATAAAACCATGGAAAATTATTTAACAGAAGCTCAACTAAACGCACAACTCCATACACTCATAGCTAGCATTTCGGACCTTGATGAGGAGAGCATCGAGCAGATCCAAAAACGCTTGGACTCACTCACCAAACCACAGGGCAGCCTTGGACAATTGGAATCTTTGGCAAAACAACTTGGCGGCATCCAACGAACCTCCCATCCTAAAATTCTCAAGAAAGCAGTCCTTTTAATGGCCGGAGATCATGGAGTCGCCGCAGACGGGGTAAGTGCATTTCCTCAAGAAGTTACACCCCA
>PKWS01000212.1 GCA_003132105.1 Desulfosporosinus sp. | reverse complement strand
GATATTCATGCTTTATCAACTCCTTATACTAAATTTGTTAATCTATAGGTGATTCCAGTGCAGAAAGTCTAATCAAATGTTTTTCACTCCAAATTTTTTGAGGAGAAAATTCCCTTCAAATCGATAGTACCGACTTTTACATTCTTATGTGGGGCATCCTTTGGCACGCATAAGCCGTTCCTCGTCTTCCTCGACCTTTGGAAACGTAGGCATAAGCAAATCAAGCAGCGGATTTCCCTTATTCAGTGAATAATAAATCCATTGCCCTCCACGGCGTTCATTCACAAATCCCGCTTGACGCAGGCGTCTCATATGTTGGGACACCCCAGGCTGGCTTATTTCCAAGACTTCTGTCAAATCACAGACACATAACTCCCGCCCCTGCAGCAACGACTGTGTAAGGCGCTAATCAAGTTCAGAGGGTAAGCAACTTATCCCCTTTGAGTTCATCGGCACTCCAAGCGATGACAGCAAAGTTTCCGCCTGAATGTTTATCGACTTTGTTGATCCACTCAATTTCGTTGCTTGACTTGGCAGATAACAATTGGTTCGTTGTACCAGTGTGATACAATGAAGAATTGATAACCCACCATTTGTTCGCAATACCTGCACGTTTCAAATCTTCCTCAAGGCGCATTGCTTCATACACGGGTGTGGCTTCAGCAAGCGTAACAATGATGACCTCGGTTTCTTCAGCATTGCGAAGCCGTGGCAGTAGATTTTTCACAGATTCAGGAATGTCACCTTGTGAACGCTGTATTTCCTTGTGATAACTCTGCGTGGAATCAAGCAGCAAGAGTGTGTGACCGGTCGGAGCAGTGTCGATAACAACAACCTGATCCTCTGCTTTCTCTACTATTTGTGCGAAGGCTCTGAACACTGCAATCTCCTGCGTACAAGGGGAGCGCAAATCTTCCTCGATATAGGCAATATCCTCATCGGACATGGTTTCTCTTGCCTTGGAAAGCACTTCCTCTTGATATTTTTTCAGTTCAGCGTGCTCATCAATATGACTCATGGTGATGCCACTGGTTTCATCGATCACGAATCTGAGATGTACCGCGGGATCAGTGGTGGTAAGGTGTACCTTTTTACCTCTTGCGGATAATCCCATAGCAACCGCCGCCGCAATGGTAGTCTTACCCACACCGCCTTTGCCCATTGTAAATATGACCTTTTTATGGGTGTTGTACAGATCCTCAATGACATCCTTAAGCTGCGGAATTGTATGAGCCTGTATCTTTTCATCACGAACAATATAATTATCCTTAGTAAGCAATGCTCTTACATTGTCCATTCCTGTGATGTTATAGGCTCTGAGCGGCACAGTGTAAGTGATAAGGTTTTGTAAACCCTGCGGCATTTCAGAAAGCGCCCTCTGCTGCTTGTGATAGAGACTCTCGGAAATACTATCATCATACGAGGTCAACACACCGTTAATGATCATCATCTGATTTTTTATGCCAATCTCTGCAAGCTCTCTGGACGCTCTTTCTGACTCCTTGAGAGGTGCTTTTTCTGGACGCGAAACGAGAATGAGTGTAGTCAATTTGCCGTCGGCTAAGGTTTCAACAGCTTTTTTGTAAATCTCCTTTTTACTTTCCAATCCAGATAGCTGTCCCAAACAGGATGCGCCGTGGGTGCTTTCACTAATGAAATTACTCCATGCGGATGGAAGTTGTAGCATTCTGAGGGTGTGACCTGTCGGCGCAGTATCAAAAATGATATGATCGTACTCTTTTTGTGTTTTTTCATTGGTTATGAAGTTGGAAAACTCATTGAAGGCCGCAATTTCGACAGTGCAGGATCCTGAAAGCTGTTCCTCCATATTGTTAAGCACTGCTTCGGGCAGTTTGCCACGGTAGGGAGCGATTACACTTTCTCTATATTCTGCTGCCGCCTGGATGGGATCAAGGTTGGCCACCACAAGATTTGGTACTTCTTTGATGGAAATACCCTTATTGGTCAGCTCAGTGTTGAAAACGTCCTGCAAGTTTGAAGCAGGATCAGTGCTGATGAGAAGCACCTTTTTTCCACTGTCCGCAAGGGTGACCGCGGTAGCGCAGGCGGCTGAGGTTTTACCTACACCGCCTTTACCTGTATAAAAAAGATATTTTGTAAGCTCTATCTTCTGTGGATTGAAAATCTCCATACTTAATTACCCCCGTTTATTATTATTGAGCTATTTACAGGCTTAACAGCAATTTCCGTCAGAACAGCCACAGGCTCCTGAACCTTGAGGAATGATTTTAAAGCCCTTTGGTTGCTCACCCAAAAAGTTAATTGGGATATTAAGGAGCTTCTCAAATTCCTCATTGCTAGGGTATCTACCAGTGATCAAAATTTCACCATCTAAGACAGTTGCTGGCAGTTCATCAACCCCTTTGGTATTGAGAAAGTCATTCACAGCCTTATTATTGACAAATTCTATCGGTGCGTTTGTAAGATTGAAACGGTCAACCTCAATGCCGTTTTTCTTGAGTGAATTTAAAACGGTCGTAATCCGAAGCAATTCAGTGTCAACACCGACACCACATAGACCTGTGGAACAACACATAGCGGGTTCAAAGATTTGCATTTTTTTCATAAAAAATCGCCCCTTATTTTTAATTTATAAAGACAACTTGCTTCAGGTGAAGTCTTAAACTCCTTCTGAAAGATGATCTGTCTAAATTTCAGCATCCAGGTATAAGATCTCGCTCATCGTAATTATACGTTATCATTGTAATTTCATTGAGCAAGTTCTTTGCTGCTTCACAGGCCTCTTTGCTTAATGAATAGTACATCCATTTTCCATGACGGCGACTGTCAACAAGTCCTGAATCACATAATATCTTCATGTGGTGCGATAAGGTGGATTGCGCAATATTCAGATCTGCTAAGATTTCGCAGGCACACCTCTCTCTGCTCTGTAACATTTCAATGATCATCAGCCGATTGGGATCGCTGAGTGCTTGAAATACTTTTGCGTTGTTTTCATATTTATTTTCCATTAGGCCACCTCAAATCCATTTTCATCGATATGTAATATTATATGTGTCATATCTATAAATGTCAATATGATTAAGAATGGAATTGTATAAGCGCATACGGTGCTTACACTTTTTGAACTGTATTTTTCAGTAGCCCTTTTCGCGCAGGATTTGGAACAGCCATCCACGGAATTTGTCGGGAAATGTTCGTTCTTCTATTCCCCCTGCCAAGAAAAGTGGCAGACATATCGTAACCGTTTCATCCGGACGGATTTCAAGCATTTTCCTGCTATAACCCTCTCCCGCAGGTACAATGTTGGACAACTATAATGTCTTGGCTAAATAACATTGTGCATTTTCTCCAGTATAAAGCTATACAAAACCTGCGTTAAAACTTAGACACTTGAGAGGCTAGGACTATGAAATTACGTTTGAATATATTAAAATAACTATTAACTGGATCTATTTTATAATTGTCCTGCTTTGGATTTAATGAAGGAGGTTATTTGTAATGGCTAAATGCGAAAAATGTGGAGCTGAAGTTCCGCAAGAGGAGCTATCTGAAGTTCAAGGTTTAAAGGTATGGGAGGATTGTGAGATAAAGAGTATCAATCCTCCTGAGTTAAAAATTAATTTGTAGTTTATAGACACTAGGGGGGGCACCAATGCTTGACAAAGAAACTATGTATTCTGAGGATATCTACAAGGATAATTACCAGAATGTTTTCGCTTTTATTTATCATGTTACAAAGGATAGATATCTTGCCGAAGACATTACCCAGGAAACGTTCGTTAAGTCCATAAAAAAGATTCACACTTTTCGGAATGAATCTAGCTTATCTGTTTGGTTAAACAAAATAGGCTATAACCTTTTCCTGGATAACAAGAGAAAGATAGTGTTATTGTCAACCTCAAAAGATATCAGTCCTAAATTGGTTGCGGATAATAGTTTAGCACTGAAAGTTGAACAGAAAATTATGTCCGATTGTGTTCAAAGTAAACTATTATTGCTGACTGAAACATACCGAACCCCGCTGTTCTTAGATATAAATGGATATAGCAATCTTGAAATCGCCAATATTCTTAATTGCTCACTGGAAAATGCGAAAATTCGGTTACATCGGGCTAGGAAAAAAATGAAAGAAATTCTGGGTAAAGATTGTAACTTGTATTATGATGAACGGAATGTACTATGCTGTACCCCTAAGAGAATAACTCTTGAACTGTAAACCTGTTATTAATAACAGGTTTTTCTATATAGAATGTATCTTTTTTGTAACGGTATCCGTCTATAGGTATAAAAAGGAGGAAGAGTGTTATGCAAAAATGTTCCAACCAAAGTACACAATTGTCCAAAGGATGCGTGGGAGCAAAGGAAAACAGAATCTGTTCAGATGGGGTAAATTATGTTCAAAGTGAATTGGGTCTCACTCCCAAAAAGGCTATCATATCTTGCGAAGGAGGGTGCATTAAGGGCGAGATTGCCAGGGTTGCAACAAATATTTTAGCTTACCGCCTTCAAAGAAATGAGGCAGTCAGAATTTGCTTAGGTGATGCCGCAACTGGAGACTCTGGATTTGTGGAATTAGTAAAAAGGTCACCAAACGTTATCGCGATCGAGGGTTGCTCACTCCAATGTGGGACGGAAATATTAAAGAAGCGTCTACCAGAATTAGTAACCACAGTAATTAATGCTAGTGAACTTTATGAATTTGACAGAAGTAAGTATTTTGAAATCTTTGATATGCCTCGCCCTGAGATAGAAGAATATGCGCAAAAAGTGGCCGAATATGTCCAGAAGAGCTTTTTTATCACCGAATAACTATAGGACAGCTCGTTGCCCTAAGCATTATGCGCTTAGGGCTATTTCCTTCTAACGAACTGGGTGGACTGTAATAGTTAGATTTACATCAAAGGAGTTCGGTTATATGGAGGTGTAAAAGCAGGCAGGGATGATCGCCCGGGCGGGTTTACATTGTGCACCGCATCCGCATCAGACGTTAGGGACAATAGAACAAGGCGTTATCCGGTTTAGTCTTCGCATTTTACGACAGAAACGGACATTCATAAGGCACTCGAAGCTGTCTAAATTACCGCTATAAACAGGAAGAAACATGACCATCCCAGCGTACAACCGCACTTTGAGTTTCCACGAACTTGCAATACCGTTCTAAGTCGGCAAGTGTAATTAAAACTATGTAATCATTAATATCCTGTGTAAATCACCTCATAGCCCTGTTCAATCACCTTCTTGAACTCTGGGGAAATAGCATTCCAATCCAGTATATCCACCCGGAAAGGCAGATCAGACTCTTGAAAGGCTTCTCCGATATCTTCCAGCATAATCCAATCCAATTTAGCTTCTCCTACTATCGACAAATCCAAGTCAGAGTATACTTTGGCAGTCCATTTATAACGTGATCCGAAAGCCCTGACTTCACAATGAGGAACATATTTTTTAATAATATCCAATACAATTCTTAACTGGATTTCCGAAACATTAATCATTTCGAACCTCTAAAGCCTTCAAGAACGATTTTGCATCCTCTAGAAAAAGTCCCGCCTTTTTGAAAATTACATCTGCTACATCACTGTCATATGTATGTGACGTTTTATTCCTCAAATCATGGTATACAACCCAGGCCTCAAAGTCTGTAATTAAAAGATTTTCTGTCGCATACCTGAAAAGTTGCTTTCTTGTAACCCCTTCCATCATTCCAGGCGTTACATTTAGTTCCAACCATCGTTTCATAAACTTCCAACAAAGTTCGTAGGAAAATTCAAAATTCTGTATGACAGCAGCCTTATAAATCTCAATTTCGTCCTGCTCAATTTTTCCCTCAGAAAGCTTTCTATTTGTGAAATTCAAAGCCCTTTCTAAAGATGCTAATGCCTTTTCCAAACTGCTTAATTCTAAAGACATACGATTTCCCTCCTAATTTTTTGATGAGAACGTAGCTCTTTCATCTCCGTCAATAATCGCTGAAGCTTTCTATATCATATTATTTGTTTATTTGAAAGAGGTCAACATCAAAACAGTAAACATTTCTTTGCTCTCCCTTCTCAATATTAATATATATTACTACTTTGTCAATATCTTCGCTTAAAATAATCCAGGTCCAAAGTCGTAATGACCTTGGACCTGGATTAACTAGCGATAGATTATGAGCGTTACCGAATTAACCCTCGTCGATATGCTCCAATCCCTGACGATAAAGTTCAGAGACATGAGAGTCATGCATAGAATAGTAGACCATCTTCCCCTCCCGCCGGTATTTGACAAGATCATTGTTACGAAGCACCCGTAATTGGTGCGATGTTGCAGATTGGCTTAATCCTAATAATTCAGCAAGATCACAAACACAAAACTCCGTTTTTGCCAGGGCATCCATGATCCTGATTCTCGTCGGGTCACCCATCGTCTTAAATAACTCCGACAAGCTGTTCGCCCTGTCAAGGGTAATCAGTTGGTCTGAATACTTATCAATCACCTCATGATGTACGCATAAGATGTCACACACTGCGTCCTCTACATTTTCATGCTTATCAATCATACTACATTCACTCCGAACTTAAATATGAATAGACCTTGTACCTTCATTCTAACATAAAAATTGAGGTTTAAGATAATCCTCACCCTCCTTTATGCTAAAGATTACGCTCGTTCGCTCCAAAACTAGCGTACCCCTGCTTTAAACACTTGTGATAATGTGGCTTCTGGAAGGGAATTTTTCGGGCTGTGATACCACCTCACACGCATGGCGTTCAGAATAGCCAGAAGGGCGACTCCTTCGTCGGCGAAAATTGCCATCCACATAGTGGCTAGTCCGAAGGTTGCCAACAAAATAACCAGTAACTTTACACCCAAAGCAAAACCAATATTTTGCCAAATAATTTTCTTTGTGTACTGAGCAATATGGATGGCCTCTAGGAGCTTGCTCGGTTGATCTTCCATAATCACGACATCCGCAGCCTCAATCGCCGCATCTGACCCTAACCCTCCCATAGCGATCCCCACATCCGCACGTGTCAAGACGGGAGCATCGTTGATTCCATCGCCTACAAACGCCACTTTACCCTGTCCTTTTGCTTGACTAAGCGTCTCAAGCCAAGAAACCTTATCCTCAGGCATTAAATCAGAGTAATATTCGCTCACAGCCAATTCTTCCGCAACTGCTTTGGCAACGGCTGGGTTATCCCCAGTAAGCATAACCGTCCTCATGCCCATCTGGTTCAAGCGAATGATCGTTTCTCTGGAATCTGCCTTCACTTGGTCAGAGATAATCAATTGCCCAGCATAGTCTCCGTCTACGGAGATGTATACATTCGTCCCCAGTCTCTTGTCAACCGTAAGACTAGGGATCTGGATCCCCGCTTGCTCCAATAATTCAACTTTACCTACTAAGACAGTCTTTTCGCTTAAGAAGGCTCGGATCCCTTGACCACTTACTTCTTCATAACTCAGTAAGCCTGTCAAATCGCTGACTTTCACGTCTTTCCCATACTTCTCGCGAATTGATTTAGCAATAGGGTGAAGGGAATGAGCTTCCGCACGGGCTGCGATTTCTAGAAGTTCACTTTCGGTATACCCTTTTGCCGGGCTGATTTCTACAACTTGAAAAACTCCTTCCGTCAAAGTTCCCGTCTTATCAAACACCACGGTGCGAATATCTGTCAACGCTTCTAAATAGTTCGCTCCTTTGATCAAGATTCCATGGCGCGAGGCTCCCCCTATCCCCCCGAAATAGCCCAAAGGAACAGAAATCACCAGAGCGCAAGGACAAGAAATGACCAATATTGTCAGTGCCCTATANNAGCCAATCCTGAAAATTTCCGCCGATCAAAAGTGGAGGCACTAAGCCAATTCCTAAGGCTGCCACGACAACTGCAGGCGTATAATAGCGTGCAAAGGTTGTAATAAACTTTTCCGTGGTTGCTTTGTGGGTACTGGCGTTCTCGACCAAGTCTAAAATCTTTTGTACGGATGACTCAGCAAACACCTTCGTAACTCGCACCGTCAAGACCCCAGTCGTGTTGATCATTCCTGCTAAAATGGAATTCCCCGCTTGGACTTTTCTCGGAACAGACTCCCCTGTCAGAGCGGATGTATCGACAAACGAATTTCCGTTTACAATTTCGCCGTCTAAAGGAACCTTTTCTCCTGGCCGAACCAAAATCTGCTGACCCACCTGCACATCTTCGGGATCAACCTTGATCACATCCATCTGATGAATTAGATTGGCGTACTCTGGACGAAAATTCAACAAGGCTTGAATAGAATGACGGGAACCGTTTACAGCCCGCTCCTCTAAGTATTCACCCACAGAGTAGAACAACATGACAGCAACCGCTTCAGGCAAGGCATGAATTGCAATCGCCCCCACGGTAGCCAAAGACATCAGAAAGTTCTCGTCAAAGAGTTGCCCCCTGAATATATTACGACCAGCCTTGGCTAGGACTTTGTAGCCTACTATAAAATAAGCCGTTAAGTTAACCAAATACTCAAGAATTTCCCAAGAACTGTTTTTCCAACGTGACTCGAAAATCAAACCCACTGCAAACAACGCACACGCAGTAATTATCTTTGTAAGTCTCCACTTATTCTCCTTATGCAAAGCAACAGTATTGTCCGGAGTAGCCATTTTTTGCTTCAAATGGATAGGAACGAGTTTAATCCCCGCCTCAATCCTCTCCATAATATCCTGAGCCTGCACTACCCGCGAAGGTGGCAAGAAAACCGTCGAGGTCGCATANNTTGATCGTTGTCTCTCCCATACCGCCTGTTGCACTCAGCACTCTCTCCATTTTTGCCGAACACTTGGCACAAAATTCCCCTTCAATACGATACTTCACTCGTTCTTCTTTAGATATTTGTTCCGTCATCTCTTCCCCTCCAACCCACCCATGTTCATATGACTATATATTCATATGAAAGATAACACAATTACGTCACTATTGCAATACAAAGATACACGCTGAAATTTGACGGTCAAAGAGCCAATCTTGTTTAGACTAATCTAATGTATTATGATAAAGATAAATGAAGCTGGTTACCTTGAAAGGATAAAAGATTAACGTGATGCAAAAAATACTTGTCATTGCCCTCGGAGGCGCACTCGGAACCCTTTCTCGCTATGGTCTCGGGGCTTGGATTTCAAGTAAATGGAACCAGGGCTTCCCTTTGCATACGTTTCTTATTAATGTTAGCGGAGCGTTTCTCTTAGGGTTCTTAAATATTTTATTCATTGAACGATTAACCATCAGCCCCCTTTGGCGTTTAGGAATCGGCGTCGGTTTCTTAGGTGCTTTCACGACGTTCTCCACTTTTGGTTTTGAGGTCATTTCCTTACTCGAAGGTGGCAGTTTTTTTACTGCCGGATTATATACCTTTCTTAGCATCCTTGTTGGGTTTACTGGTGTGGCCTTAGGGGTAGGCTTGGCACGATTGCTCTAAGTGAATTTGAAAGGAGGCATAATTATGGTNNACTGGCTGAAAGAACAAGGGATTAGCGGAGTTACTGTCTACAGAGGAATCGAAGGCTACGGCCACGATAAAGTTTTGCGTAGTGCTCGTATATTAGAATTGTCTTCTGACTTGCCCATGATCTTGGAGATTGTCGATACGGTAGAAAAAATCGATTTGATCGTGCCAGAATTAACTAAAATAGTCCCCAAAGGACTAGTGTACACCGTTGGCATCGAAGTACATAAGCACGTTTCCAATACACTAAATCCTTAGAAGCTTTCTGCTACTAGTCAGAAAGTATAACTTATAGTTATATACTTTCCTCCAGCATAAGTGCAACTAAGGCGACGACACAGGACGTGTCTAGTGTCGAATGCGCCATGGATGGCGTTGGCATTCGACCTACCCGCCGGCGCCTGAAGTCTTGGCGCTAGCCAAGTTTTCTTTATCCAATAATTATATAACACAAAATTAGTAATTACTGTATGTTGACACAGGCACTGATTTGTTTTATAGTAGCACTAACCTAATCTAGACAATTAAATATTGAATTTCTCTTATCAAGAGTGGCGGAGGGACTGGCCCAATGATGCCCGGCAACCGATAGCGCAAGCTATGAGGTGCTAATTCCAACAGAACCATAGGTTCTGAGAGATGAGAGTAGCGTGTTAAATAACATAACGGCCGCTTCTCTTGAAGTGGTCGTTTTTTTATTGAAAAAATAACTAGGAGGAATTACTATGACTGAAGAACGTCAACTCGGTTTCGAAACTATTTCCTTACATGGCGGGCAAAGCCCAGATCCCACGACCAATGCACGTGCTGTACCAATCTACCAGACATCCTCCTTTGTCTTTAACGACACCGACCATGCCGCCAATCTATTTGCCCTAAAAGAGCCTGGGAACATATACACCCGGATCATGAATCCCACTCAAGATGTTTTTGAGCAGCGCATTGCACTCCTCGAAGGGGGCGTGGGAGCACTCGCAACCGCCTCAGGCCAAGCAGCTATTACCTATTCCATTTTAAACATCGCGCAAGCTGGAGATGAAATTGTCGCTTCGAGTTCCCTTTACGGAGGTACTTACACATTATTCGCCTATACGTTTGCTAAACTGGGGATTAAAGTTCACTTTGTAGACGTCGACAAACCAGAAGAATTCCGCACAAAAATTACGGACAAGACAAAAGCCTTATACACCGAAACCATCGGAAATCCTCAAATTAATGTTGCCGATCTAGAGGCGATTGCCCACATTGCTCACGAAAACGGCCTACCCCTAATCGTTGACAATACCTTTGCCTCACCGTACTTGTGTCGACCTATTGAACACGGAGCAGACATCGTTGTTCATTCTGCGACTAAATTTATTGGCGGACATGGCACCTCAATTGGCGGCGTCATTGTGGACTCTGGGAAATTTGACTGGAATAACGGCAAGTTTCTAGGGCTAAGCCGACCAGATCCCAGCTACCACGGCATTATTTATACTGAAGCCTGCGGTAATGCCGCCTATATCATCAAAGCTAGAGTATCCCTTTTGCGCGACACGGGTGCAGCCCTCTCTCCTTTTAATTCTTTCTTGTTTTTACAAGGATTAGAAACACTTCCCCTACGCATGGAACGCCATGTGGAAAACGCCCAAAAAGTTGCGGAATTTCTCGACCAGCATAAGTTGGTCACTTGGGTTAACCATCCTGGCCTTGAAAAAAGCACTTATCACGCACTGGCTGTAAAATACTTGCCCAAAGGGGCCGGATCTATCTTTACCTTCGGCGTCAAAGGCGGACTTAACCAAGGGAAGAAGTTCATAAACAGCCTTAAACTATTCTCACATTTGGCTAACGTGGGTGATGCCAAATCCCTTGTTATTCATCCGTCAAGCACAACTCATCAACAGCTCGATGAAGAATCACAGCGCGTTGCAGGCATATCACCCGATATGATCCGCCTGTCCATTGGCCTAGAAACAATCGACGATCTTCTATATGATTTAGATCAAGCACTTCTGGCAAGTCAGGAAGGATAAAGAAACATGCCAATTAAAATACCTGAACACTTACCTGCTATGGAAATTTTAAGTCAAGAAAACATCTTTGTGATGGGAGAAGAACGTGCCTTCCACCAAGATATACGCCCGTTGAAAATCGTGATTCTCAATTTAATGCCACGCAAAGAGACCACTGAAATTCAGCTTTTAAGACTGCTTGGAAATTCCCCCTTGCAAGTCGACATTGTTCTCTTGCATATTGATTCTCATGTTTCTAAAAATACCGCCCAAGAACATTTAGATTCCTTTTATAAAAGCTTTAGTGACATTAAAGGGCAAAAGTTCGATGGAATGATCATAACTGGGGCACCAGTAGAGCATCTCGAATTTGAGGAAGTCACCTACTGGGAAGAACTTCAAGCCATCATGAACTGGACAAAAACTCATGTAACCTCCACGCTCCACATCTGCTGGGGGGCTCAGGCTGGGCTTTATCACCATTATGGTATTCCCAAATACCCACTCCCCGAGAAAATGTTTGGAATCTTCAAGCACAATGTTAATAAGCGCGGCATAAACGGCATGCAGCTCCTACGTGGTTTTGACGACGAATTTCACGTTCCCCACTCACGCCATACTGAAATCAAGTGCAGTGACCTTGAAAAGCAACCTGAATTGGAGATTCTATCGGAGTCTGATGAAGCAGGCATATACATTGTGGTATCTAAAGATGGCCGACAAGTGTTCGTAACTGGTCATGCGGAATACGATACGTTAACCTTAAAAGAAGAATATGACCGGGACGTTGCCAAAAGGCTTCCCATTGCTCTCCCTAAAGGGTATTTTCCTAATGATGATCCAACTAAATCACCAATCCACAATTGGCGTTCTCATACAAACTTACTCTTTCTAAACTGGTTAAATTACTATGTCTATCAGCAGACTCCTTATGACCTAGGAGGTCGCTAAGTAATCAGTTAGTGCCTGCATACTATGATGATTTTGACTGCATTGAGCACTGAGCTAACAGCAAAAAGGGCTGTAACAAACTTTTTCAGTTTGTTACAGCTCTTATTGTAGCCCTTTTTTATTCATGAATTCATCACTAATTCAAGGGATTATTCTTCATCTCAAAGTATCAGCTTAATCCTAGGCCTTTTCTCTTGGCCATAATATGAGCTTCAATGTTATTAGCCACTTCGACGGGATCATCGCCGAGGGCGACCTTTCCTCCGGTTAACCTTTCCACATCTTGGGTCAATAATTTGACCAGTTGAGGCGCACCCGTCACAAGGGGGGTCGGTGATAGGTGTGTGTACGCTCCGTAAGCCACGGCAAACACTCCATCAATGGTGGCCTTTTGCTCCATCCATTCGGGGGCAGTCACTGCAATGGGTAATTGAGGTACGTCGACATCCAAATGATCCGCCAGGGCCGTTACGAGCATGGAGATCCTTCCCGTATCGGTACACGTTCCGAAACTTAAGACTGGAGGAATTTTCAAGGCACTGCATATTTCTCCTAAGCCCTTACCCGCCATATTAATGGCGTCTAGGTTACAAAGCCCCGCTACTTCCAAAGCATGATTTCCGCATCCAGCTGAAATAACCAAAATATCCTTCTTGATGAGCTCTTTCGTAAGATTTATTGTGTTCCAATCCTGTGGACCATTCCTTATGGTGGAACAGCTCACTAAGGCTACAATACCCTTAATCTTTCCGGCGACGATGACATCGACGAGTGGCTCTAGTTTATTACCAAGAACCTCCAAAACCGCTTCTGTGGAGAATCCTGCAATCGCCTTTTGAGTTATTCTGGGAACCTTCGGGGTAATCTTACCATGCCGTTTTTTAAAATTCTCAATACTTAAATCAATGAGTTTATCAGCAATTGTATCGACTTCAGCTGGGTGATACGGAATCTTATGTTGGAGTCCCGGGACACCGATAATCGTGCTGACGCTCACCAAGGTTATTTGATATTTCTCAGCATACATATCAATGGCTGGTGGCGAACAGTTTTCATCCATGGCTAAGACATCCACTGTCCCAGTTGCCAGCAAGGGCTCTATGGTGAGCCAGTTTCCCATTAGTCCAACAAAGACTTCATCCATTTCAAATCTTTGGATCAATTCTTGTCCTGTTTCAATCGACCCAACCACTCTAAGCCCTTTAGCTCCAGCTGCTTTTGCCCGCTCTTGCACTTCAGCCATTTTGGCCTTTTGAATAGTTGCTACGCCAGCCCAAGGCTGGTGACCATTAAACACGATGTTAACATACTCAGGGTGCATAATTCCTAAATCGACGTTGACTTCGTGAGGTTTTGGCGTACCAAACAAAATATCCTGGGTCATTTCAAGGCCAATTTGCGCATTATAGATTGTAGCTAGCCCCAAGCGCAAAGCTTTGAGCGCCAAAGAAACATAATCTCCATCGACATTGGTTAAGCAACTAGCGACACAATTTTGCTCTTCATGAACAACACCGGCAGGGTAAATAAATAAATCCTTCCAGACTTTTTTTCGTTTCTTCGGCGCAAATGCTTCAACCATAAGGTTCGGTTCGTCCGCCCCAATGTTCATTTGATTGTTGAGGGTAACTGCCAATTGAACGGCCATCTGGTTAATATCCTGATCCGTATTGAGTCCGAGCTTTTCACACATCCATTTGAGTTTATTGACATCCGTAATCTTAAAAGGGGTTTTCCCTTCTCCAGTTGCCCGTAAAGTTCTGAAAGCCTCATAGGCATGATGGCTATAGGTCCCTGCTCCCATAATATTTTGAAGAAGCAACTTTCTCATAGCCATTGCATCCGGCCCAATTCCANNTTTTTCCTGTTCAGTATAACGATCAAATGAATTGGACATACCGTCTTCCCTGATTCGTACTAACATCTCTTCAACAGAGTCATGATAACTTACCCGGCCTTCTGTCTTCTCAAGTATGGTCTCAGTCATTACGATCCCCCTTTTGTTATTACT
>PKWS01000304.1 GCA_003132105.1 Desulfosporosinus sp. | reverse complement strand
ACAAACATCCGCGCATTCCCCACATGGATAAAGTTATAGGTCGTCGGACCGCAGACGTACATCGCAACCTTCCCGCTCTCCCGTGGCTGGAACTGCTCTTTTTGTCTCGTCATGGTGTTGAATAATTTCAAAGACATTGTATCGACTCTCCTCTTCCTTTAGGCGTTGTTCTAAATGTTCCACACGATGCATTAAGCATTTTAACATCTCATTGACCGGATCGGGGAGTTCCTCAAGTGTTGTATCATCATCTTTAATGGGAACCCCGAGGTGAAGGACAATTCGCGCTGGAACGCCTACCACTGTTGTGTCACTGGGGATTGATTTATTGAGAACAACTGATCCTGCACCTATCTTTACATTATCCCCCACTTTAAAAGAGCCTAAAACTTTTGCTCCTGCCCCAATCACGACATTATTCCCAATCGTCGGATGCCTCTTACCTTTTTCTTTACCGGTCCCACCTAGTGTCACACCCTGATATATGGTAACATTGTCGCCAACTTCTGCAGTTTCGCCAATGACCACACCGGTTCCATGGTCAATAAAAAAGCCTTGACCAATCTTCGCACCCGGATGTATTTCAATTCCTGTAAGAAATCGAGAGAGCTGGGAGATCATACGCGGTATTAGCACCATTTTATGCAGATACATCCAATGCGCCACTCGGTGAAACAGTACAGCATGAAACCCTGGATAACAAAATATGACCTCCCAAATACTTTTTGCAGCAGGATCTCGTTCAAAAACAACTCTAATATCGCGTCTCATTTGTTTAAAAATCATGAAACTCACCCTACTCTTTCCCCAAGATTATCCATTTAATCTAATAAGTGAATGCAAAAAGCGGAGCCCTTCGTCCAGAGACGAAAGATTCCGCGGTTCCACTCTGTTTGAACGATCAAGTCGTCCCAACTTAAAACTTTAACGCAGTCAAAACGAATTGGAATACTTTCAACGTTTCTTCCAATCAGCTCAGAGACGCACTTCCAAAAATTCCTTGCAAATGGCTTCCACTACCCCATCTTCGCTTGTTGCAATTCCTCTTTGTACTCTTTCTCATCATTACTCTACTTCATCATTTAGTTAAGCATCATCTAAATTATAAAATTCAGGATCTACCTTAATAATGTATCTATTATAGGTTAATATCCATTCCCTGTCAATCAGTTCTGGGGGCTTCGGGGTCACCCTAAATAACGCTTTTCTGTAACTTCCAGCCGCTTTAGAACATTCTCGCGTCCCAACAAAGGAATAACATCATAGAGTTCCGGCCCATGCATCTGACCTGTCAACGCCACCCTTACTGGCATGTATACTAATTTTCCCCCTAGTTTTAACTCTTTTGTCATTTGTTTTAAGAGAACTTTAACCGTTGCTCCCGAAAGCAGCTCTACTTCCTGTATTTTTTCCCCAAACAGTCTCAAAACACCAGGCACCTGTTCGCCTCTCAAAACTTCCAAAGCTTCCCCTACAGGCTCCAAAGGCACTGCGCCGTAAAAATAATGAACAAAATCCTTTACTTCTGCCATATGGGATATTTTCTCTTGAATTGCTTCGATAAAACCAATGAACCATTGCTGCTGCTTATCTGACCTTTCCCCTCGAGGAAGAATACCCATTTCCCCTACATAGGGTAACGCCAGTTCAGCCAGACGTTCAGGGGCGGCCGCTTTTATGTAATGGGCGTTGATATAATTCAGCTTCTGTAGATCAAAAACAGCAGGACTCTTGGATACACGATCCAGCGAAAAGACTTCTGCCAATTCATCTAGGGTATAAAACTCTTCCTCTCCGGATGGCGCCCAACCAAGCATGGCAATGAAATTTACGATAGCTTCCGGAAGATACCCTTTTTTCTGATAGTCCAGGACCGCTGTATCCCCGTCCCTTTTGCTCATTTTCCCTCCTTCGGTATTAAGAATAAGAGAGACATGAGCAAATTCTGGGACTGGCAACCCCAGCGCTTGATAGATTAGTACTTGACGTGGTGTATTTGACAGATGTTCTTCTCCGCGAATAACATGCGTAATTTTCATAGTAACATCATCCACAACAACGGCAAAATTATAGGTGGGAATCCCGTCCGATTTGACGAGAACATAATCTCCAATTCCATCACTATCAAAAACAATGTCCCCACGTACTTGATCGTTAATGTGAATCGCTTGTGCTTCCGGTACACGGAAGCGTACAACAGGCTTACGACCTTCTGTTTCTAGGACTGCCCTTTGCTGGGCAGTTAAATAACGACACTTACCCAGATAACGCGGAGTTTCCCCCTTGGCAATCAAGGCCTGCCTTTCTCGATCGAGCTCTTCCTCCGAACAGTAGCAGTAGTAAGCGTGCCCACCGTCCAAAAGCTTCTTGGTATATTCCCTATAAAGTGCTAAGCGATCCGTTTGACGGTAGGGGCCAAGCTCCCCACCTACCTCGATCCCTTCATCCCATTGTATATTTAGCCAACGAAGTGCTTCCAAAATATTATGTTCTGATTCTCTGCTAGAACGCTCTAAATCGGTGTCCTCACTCCGGACAATAAAGGTTCCCTTGTTATTGCGAGCCCATAGATAATTAAACAAAGCGGATCTTGCCCCTCCGATGTGAAGTGGACCTGTCGGGCTAGGTGCAAAACGAACGCGAATTTCCATAAATCATCCTCCAANNACTAACGATCGCCTGGGCAGCAATTCCTTCTTCTCGGCCAGCAAACCCCAATCGTTCGGTTGTTGTCGCTTTCACCGACACACACGTTTCCTCTAAATTCATGACTCGAGCAAGATTAATCCGCATCTGCGGGATAAACGGGGCAAGTTTAGGTCGCTCTGCCACAATGATACTATCCATATTTCCGATGCGATACCCCTGTGCTTGGATAAGTTTCATGACCTGCTCCAATAAAGCAAGACTAGAAATTCCTCGGTAGCGAGGATCATNNTCCGGAAAATGTGCGCCGATATCTCCTAAGGCCAAAGCTCCTAGAAGAGAATCCATGATCGCGTGAATCAGAACATCCGCATCCGAGTGACCAAGCAAACCACGATTATAGGGGATTTCCACCCCTCCGAGAATCAGAGGTCGCCCCTCAACCAAGGCGTGTACATCATAACCTATTCCAACTTTAATAACCAACCCTCCATTCGAGGCTCGATACACGATGCACGAGGTTCGAAACCTTATGCAAATATCTCACGACGAAGGATGGACCACGATTCGCGGTCCGTGCTTCGTGCTTCGTGCTTCGCATACCATCATATCTGACGCCTCATATCTCATATCTCATATCTCGTGTCTCGTGTCTGTTTTGTGTTCAAGCCTCGTGCCTCGCTTCAGCCTTCGCGC
>PKWS01000028.1 GCA_003132105.1 Desulfosporosinus sp. | reverse complement strand
AAACGTTGGTAGATCTTAAGTTGATCTGCAAATTGTGTTGTCGCGCTCATGACCAGCATTGTGAAATCCGGTTGAGCCTTATCCAAAAATGCGCGAAGTTCCGACATATGTAAATCATGGTGTGGGCTTCGGCCCGCCGTATCTATAAAAATAAGTTCTTTATCAGCATGAAGATTGAGTGCCTCGCGCAGCTCGGTCGGTGTCATTACCACTTCAACAGGTACCCCGATGATCTCACCAAATGTTTTGAGTTGCTCTACAGCGGCAACCCGATAGGTGTCAGCCGTGATTAATGCGATTTTGCGTTTATCAACAATACTAAATCCGGCCGCGAGTTTACCAATCGTCGTCGTTTTTCCAACTCCAGTTGCCCCGATCAAGGCGACAATCCTCGGCTTGTCTATCCCTGGCTGTATAGGCCCTGTCTGTCCGCAGATTTGGCGAACATTTGCTTCAATCCGGGCGTACACCTGGAGATCATCGCCCCACTCATCTTCAGGTAGGGTTTGTTGCACTTGGCGTATTAGACGCTTAACCAAGTTTTCATTGACCCCTCTGTCCTGTAAATGATCCGCCCATCTTTGAAGAATCGGAGGCCAACTGCTTGTCTCCTCTCCGAGTCCTTCCATATGTTTATTCATCTTCTCAAGCATCAGACGCATATGCTGAAGTTCATCCTGAATGGCTTCGGACTTATCTTTAGTATCAGACATTGACCTAGTTATAGGGAGCTTTACATCCTCGACATGATACACATAATTCGAAGCTGGGGTTTTCACGGCTACCACCGGATTTTCTTCAATAGCCGCCGTGATTTCCACCTTAATTTTCCCAAATAAACCCAGAAATCCTCCCTCTCGAAACTCACGTGTCTGAAGGATAACCGCTTCAGATCCCAATTCCCGCTTCACTTTTCCCATAGTTTCTGCCACATTATCGCCTACAAATCGTCTAACTCGCACGATCCATCCCCACCATTCCTATAGCTTGAACTTGTACTCCTTGGACTAATTCGTTATATGAAAGTACCATGAGTTGTGGGAGTTGACGCTCCATAACTCTTTTCAAATTGATTCTCACCAGTGGAGCGCAGACAATCACTGGCGTAAACCCTTTAAGCATAACCTTTTCGACCTCTAGCGTAAGATTTTGCACGAGCACTTGTAACATCTTCGGATCAAGCGCTAAATAGGTGCCATAATCGGACGGGTGAATACTATCCAGAATTTGCTGTTCAATCTGCGGATCCAGCGTGATCACTGGTAAGGTTTTATCTTTGCCGATGAGTGGCTGTAATATCTGTCGAGCTAAAGCCTGCCGGACATGTTCAGTCAAGCGGTCCAGATCTTTTGTGGCCTGCGCCTGGTCGGCAAGAGTTTCGAGAATCGACACCATATCCCGAATTGAGACCCTTTCGCGCAGCAAGTTCGCTAAAACCTTCTGCACTTGACCGAGGCTAAGTAGTTCTGGGATTAACTCATCCACCACAGCAGGGGCTTGTTCCTTAGCATGATCAATGAGAGTTTTGACATCTTGACGGTTGAGGATTTCCCATGCCTGGGTCTTAATCACTTCCGTGATGTGTGTCGCCAGAACGGTCGGAGCATCCACTACCATCCACCCGTTCAGCTCCGCTTGTTCCCGGTACATCGCATTAATCCACTTGGCCTCGAGTCCGAAGGCGGGTTCTTTGGTTGGGGTACCGGGAATGGTATCATCGTCAAGCCCACTGCTCATGGCCATGTAATGGTCCGCCAGAATTTCACCCGTGGCAATTTCTGCTCCTCTAATTTTGATGACATACTGGTTGGGCTGTAAATTCATATTGTCGCGAACCCGAATCACTGGAACAATAAATCCCAGCTCACTGGCAATTTGACGACGAATCAAGAACAATCCTGATCCAGTAAATCTCCCCCTTGCTGAACATCGACCAAAGCGATTAGGGCATAGCCCAGTTCAAGTTCCATGTGATCAATATTCAAAAGGTTTAGGACATTTTCCGGTTTCTTGCGCTCTTCGATCTCCGACTCTCGTGCTGCTGCCGTCTCCTCGACAACCGACACCTTGGAGTTTTTGTGGAGTATAATTCCTACACCGAGTAAAACAGCAGCCACTGTCAGCATCGGGAAAGGCGGCAAACCGAGGAAGGCTAACAGGGTCAACACTCCACTCGTAATGAACAAAGCCTTTGAGTTTCGAAACAGCTGTTTGCTTAAATCCTCACCAAGATTTTTATCCGAGGAAGCCCGGGTGACCACTAGGCCTGTCGCCGTGGAGATCAGGAGCGCAGGGATCTGGGAAACAAGTCCGTCACCAATAGTCAGCATTGTATACTTTTGGAGAGCTGCGAGTAAAGGCAGTCCCTGCATCGCGACCCCAGTAATAAAGCCCCCAATAATATTGACGAACAAAATGATAATAGCGGCAATGGCATCCCCTTTGATAAACTTAGTCGAACCATCCATTGCACCATAAAAATCTGCTTCCTGTTGAATCGCTTTACGCCGATCGCGGGCCTGTTGTTCGTTAATCATCCCAGCATTAAGGTCTGCATCAATAGACATTTGCTTTCCAGGCATAGCATCCAAGGTAAAACGCGCAGCCACTTCCGAGACGCGCTCCGCTCCTTTAGTAATCACGATAAATTGGACGATGACCAAAATGGCAAAGACGATAAAACCGACGACCATGTTTCCACGAATGACGAATTGCGCGAATTGTTGGATGACCTGGCCCGCATAGCCGTCTAGGAGAACTAGACGGGTTGTCGAGATGTTCAAAGACAAGCGGAACAAGGTCATCATCAACAACAGCGAAGGAAGGGCAGAAAATTCCAACGGGTCCTTGGCAAAAACCGCGAGCATCAAGGTTAGGACCGAACCCGAAATATTCAAGGTAATTAAAATATCCAGCAATGCTGCAGGCAAGGGAACAACCATCATGACCACAATGCCCACAATACCAATTGCCGCTAACACGTCTGTATTATCTAGTATTTTACGTTTCAATGATATGGCCATGATGTGCCTCCTTTCAAGATTACCTAACGTTTTCCAGCCGAGAAAGTTTATTAGCCCGGTCGCACCGCACACGTTCCATTGCTATTCGCTGGACGATAAAACTAAAACGCGGAACCTCTGGGATATTCTGCATGTGAACCTTCGCGTT
>PKWS01000048.1 GCA_003132105.1 Desulfosporosinus sp. | reverse complement strand
ATTGTCGAGGATATCACGAAACAGCTACCTTCCATGAAAGGTTGGCTTGGAGAAGCGCGGTATGAAGTTTCCAACGAAGAACTGCGGCTATTCGTTCCTAATGCTTTAGGGATTGAATATTTCCACACCAAACAACACGTTGTTGAAACATATTTTAAAACACGTTATCGCCTGACACCACAAATTATTTGTGAGCTGGATACCAGCGTAGATCCCGTTGATCTAGCCCAGGAAACTGAGACGATGGAATTCGAGCATTTACAGCAACTGCTTTCCTCGCAAACCAAACATGGGACCGAAGCTGAAAAGAAGAGAGTGTCGTGTTTGCTAGGGAAAGAATTTAAAGGAGAGCCTGTTTCCTTACATGACGTTCAAGATGAAGAACGCCAAATTATTGTTTTGGGGCAAGTATTTGGGATCGAGTATCGAAAATTAAAATCCGGACGAGTACTCCTAACCTTCATGATCACGGATAAATCGGATTCGATATCAAGCAAGGTTTTTCTGGAAAAAGAGCAACAGAGCCTTGACCTTAAAGACGGAGAATGGGTGAAAGTNNTGCATTTACATACGCGCATGTCTACGTTGGACGGCATGACTTCGGCAGATGACCTGATCGAGAGAGCAAGCCACTGGGGGCATGAGGCAGTGGCAATTACCGACCACGGAGTTGTGCAAGCNNGAAGCCGTTGATGCGGGGGTCAAATATGGAGTCAAAATAATCCTGGGTGTTGAGGGGTATTTGATTGATGACTCACCAGGCACTCTCCCTTTAAATCAACAGAAAAGTCGCCATATCATCCTTTTGGTTAAAAATAAAAGTGGACTTAAGAACTTATATCGCTTAATTACTGCGTCCCACCTGGAGTACTTTCATCGTCGGCCACGCATGCCAAAGTCGTTGCTTCAAACTAATCGTGAAGGGCTTATTATCGGTTCAGCCTGTGAAGCGGGGGAACTCATACAAGCAATTATGCGTAAAGAACCTCGGGAAACGTTAAAGGAAATTGCCTCCTTCTATGATTATTTAGAAATCCAACCCATTGGCAACAACTCCTTTTTGCTTCGTAACGGCCAAGTGCCTTCTGAGGAGGGACTCCGAGAAATTAATCGGACCGTGCTCTCTCTTGGGCGAGAGATTAATAAACCAGTTGTGGCGACTGGCGACGTTCATTTTCTGGATCCAGAAGATGAAGCCTATCGGCGAATTATCATGGCTGGAAAAGGGTTTAGCGATGCGGATGACCAAGCTCCCTTGTTCTATAAAACAACGGGAGAAATGCTCGAAGAGTTTGCTTACCTCGGCGAAGAAGAGGCCTTAGAGGTGGTTGTCCGTGCTCCTAAGCGTATCTGTGACGAGATTGAAGCTTTGAAACCGTTCCCGGATGAGCTTTTTACGCCAACGATACCGGGAGCAGAGGGAAAAATCGAGAAGATGTCTTGGGAACGGGCCCGCGCCCTGTACGGTGACCCCTTACCAGAGGTTGTAGAAAAACGCTTAGATAAAGAATTAAAGGCAATTATCGGCAATGGTTTCTCCGTTCTCTATTTGATCGCGCACTTATTGGTTAAAAAATCGAACGAAGATGGTTATCTTGTCGGGTCTAGAGGCTCTGTCGGATCTTCGTTGGTGGCCACGATGACAGGAATAACCGAGGTGAATCCTTTGCCTCCCCATTATCGTTGTGTCAATCAGGGCTGTTTGCATTCTGTTTGGGTTGAGGACGGGAGTGTTGGTTCAGGGGCGGATTTGAAGGATAAAGATTGCCCAAAATGCGAGCAACCGATGGTGAAAGATGGTCATGATATACCCTTTGAGACGTTCCTGGGCTTTAAAGGAGATAAAGTACCAGATATTGATTTAAATTTCTCGGGAGATTATCAGGCCCGAGCCCATCGCTTTACGGAAGACTTATTTGGCAAAGATAATGTATTCAAGGCTGGAACCATCGCGACAATTGCCGATAAGACAGCTTTTGGCTATGTTAAAAATTATCTAGATGAGCGTAAACTGCAAACTAGACCCGCTGAAATGGCGCGTTTAATAAGGGGCTGCACTGGGGTTAAGCGAACAACGGGCCAGCACCCTGGAGGGCAAATGGTTCTTCCTAAAGAGTGTGACATCTTTGATTTTACCCCCTTACAGAGGCCAGCGGATGATCAGAAGTCGGATATCATCACCACCCATTTTGATTATCACTCTATTTCTGGCCGCTTGGTTAAACTCGATATCCTCGGGCATGACGATCCGACGGCGATTAAGATGCTGGAGGATTTAACGGGAGTCGATGCCCTTGCGATTCGGTTAGACGATCAGCCGACTATGTCTTTGTTTTCTAGTCCAGAGGCCTTAGGGGTCACTGCTGAGGAGATCTATTCTAAAACAGGTACCTTCGGTGTGCCTGAATTTGGAACTAAGTTTGTGAGGCAAATGCTGGAGGACACCCAACCGAAGGGATTCTCCGACTTAGTGCGTATTTCGGGGTTGTCCCACGGTACAGATGTATGGATAAGTAATGCTCAAGAACTCGTTCGAGGCGGAACAGCCACCATTTCAGAGATTATTGCCTGCCGGGATGACATTATGGTTTATCTGATTTATAAAGGGTTAGATTCCTCGAATGCCTTTAAAATTATGGAAGGTGTTCGAAAAGGGTATGGGCTAAAACCGGAACAGATTGAAGAGATGCGAGCAAACAGTGTGCCCGACTGGTACATTGAA
>PKWS01000018.1 GCA_003132105.1 Desulfosporosinus sp. | reverse complement strand
AAAGACATAGATTAGAGTGCTGCACTGTTTTCTAAGAAGAACGTTGTGGTAACAGCACGGACTGAAAACATACTCTTGTGAAAGAACAGCACTTCTAATCTACTACCACAGAGTTCTTCCTTAAAGCAGGTGATAATACGGACATCTGGCTCTAAATACATTTCGTCTGCAGTCGTAACATCTACGCAACACCAGGCCATTTGACATATAAGCGTCTTTGATCTGAAACGACAGGGCGCACGGGACTCACGGAACTCCCGAAGATACTTATACTGTCAAAAGATAATGAAGTCGTTACCGTGCTCCGGGTGTAAGAGAGATAACAGAGAATGACTTTATCAAGTAACATTCAAAAGCAAAGTCGTAATGATATGTGAGGTCAACACTATAAAAGTGTAGCAAGGTTGACACATGCTATTTAGCATAGCCGTTGAGGTTCATGATCATCTGAACATGTTTTACAACGTAAGTCATTACTCGACAATGTAAATGAATGTTACCGCAATTCTGTTGAGAATTAAACAATAATGGAAGAGTAATCGAAAGACGAAAAGGTATGACCCTGCACCGCGCTGAAACGTTCCGGAAATTACCGTAATCGGAAATTACGTTATATGCTGACATGAATTGGTTTGTTATGAGTTTTTATAAATTAAACTCATTATAAATAGAGTGTTTTGCCTTACATTTGTAAGGTAAAAACGTACAGTATGTAAACATTTGCTTTACATTTGTGTTACTTTTGATACACATGAACGTCTTAATTGTTTGAACTACATATAAATCCCGTTCTTAACTTTCATGCATTAAGTAAATAAACCACATTATTGGTACCCCATTAGTACCGTAAATGTGCGTTTAAAGTACCCCATAAGTACCTTTTTTGTACTTATTTTGTACACCGCAACCACACCACAAGGAAACAGACACTAAACCAAAAGGAAACCACAACAATCCAAAGGACACCGACACAACATAAGCAATACGACACCACGAAATCCACGGAGAAACCACACACCACCAAAGCCATGTCAACAATAATTGACACTCAAAAAATCAAAGCCGTTGCTTTATATATCTTACAGCAAACTGGCCCAATTTCATTCATCCACCTCTGGAAAATATTATATTTCGCTGAAATGAAACACATTTCAAGATATGGACGACCAATAACAGATGACGTTTATGTAGCAATGCCTAAAGGTCCTGTACCGTCTATATTATGCGATGCAAAAAACGGAAACGCATATAGTGAAATTTCATCTTCATTAGAAATAAAGGGCTACAACATTAACGGAACTGAAAGACCTGATATGGATGAATTATCAAAATCTGACATTAAATGCTTGAGTGAATCTATTCAGGAAAATTTACACAAATCTCCCGAAGAACTTTCAACTTTAAGTCATGGAACTGCATATAAAAATGCTCGTGCCAAGAATCTTAATAAAAAAAATAATCCGATAGATTGGATTGACATTGCTGTTGAGGCTGGAGCACCATCAGGAATGATCGAATATATTCACGAAAGACAAGACATACATAGACAACTAGCTAATGACTCCCAGTTTTGCTGATTTTTTAAATGAAGATACACGTCATCAAATGAACCAGCAGCAATACCCTGTTGGTTCTGTTTTTGTTGCAGAATTTGATAGAAGTCATGGCATCATTCCAAAAGGTGATGACACATCTAGAAACAAGATGTTCATCATTTTAGGGCACGATAAAAAAGGTGGACTATTGGGATCTGTTATAATAAATACAGACCCAACTAAACACAATCAAACTGAAGAGTTTATTAATCTTCAATACCCTTTACCAAGACATCATTATGATACATTCTTAGACCATACTAGTTATGTAAATTGTGCTGAAATATTCATTATAAATCCAAATACCTTAAAAAGATCACGTCATTTGGGTACAATTAGTGAAGACCATTTAGAATATATTATAGATGCTGTTAAAAGTTCAGAAACCATTACTCCAAAAATATTACGTCAATTTGCACTGATTGATTAATCGTTCATTCATTTCAATCTGATTTTGTCCTTTAACCTTTCCCTGGTTAAATTTAAGTTTGTTTTCAATCAATCATCAACAATCTTAAAAGACTAATCATGAAAAGACTGATTATTTTATTGTTACTGATGGTCCCTGTTTCCCTTATCGCTAAGGATGTCGGGTGGACCATCAACAAACAATCGCCTACAGAGCGGACCATAAACATGGCCTCTCAGCATAGCCAAACTGCAACATGCTTCACCTATGCAAATGCAGAACAATTGAAACTGTCAAAGTTGACATAAATGGTGGTGAATACCTGGAAGATGCCAGCGAAGTAAACTCGATCATGAGTTATGGAATGGGTGTGCAGCATACTTTGATAGCCTCATCATTTGGAACCAGCAAAGGCAGCATGGGGGATACTGATAAACGTGAGTTATTCATGATTAACAGCGCTGCGAGCAACCCTCGCCATGATTAGGTAGTTATGCAGTACGCAATAGCATGATAGCATGTGTGTACCGGATTCATTCAACCACTCTAAATCACATGGGGCTTTTACTTTTTATTGTATATTTGAACTCTTGATTGTGTTTTAAATATCCTGTATCATGAAGACGTACACTTATGGTGAATCCTTTATGTGTAAGAAATGCGGAGAAGAGCAACCTATAAAAGAATTCTATCTAGTAGATAAAGATACAGGTAGACGTTCTACATCGTGTAGGAATTGCAAAATAAAAATGGCAGGATGTATAGAAGTTGGAAAATACAGATATGCCGTTAAACTATTCCACAAAGGTTTTAGAAGATGCTTAGAATGTAAAATCACAAAACCTTTAACCGACTTTTGTAAAAACAAGAGTTCCTTTGGAGGATATTCAAACACCTGTCGTGACTGTAGCACAAAAGTACACTGTGACTTCATAGACAAGAAAAAGTTTCAAGAGAAGATTAAATCTTAACCATCCATTTCATAGAACAGTATTTCAATTGGTAGAATTCGTGCTTTGAGAGCATGAAGTTGTCGATTCGAGTTCGGTCTGTTCTACTACGATAATGGCTTACTCTTAGCGAAGTCCTCTTTCATGTTATTATTACGCGTTACAGGTAACAGGACACCTTCTATCTGTAAGCTATTATTGTTAAACCATTTAAACATGCCTCATGAATCACAATCCTTACGAATTAAAAGTAGGTGATGCTGTCATATTAGATATGCAATTCACCAACAAGTCTGCCATTACGATAACGGACTTTACACCCAATAAGATGTATTCCTCAATTCGTTCTAAAGACTCTGGTAATGAATGGATGGTTATGACACACAGGCTTCAACCTGTTCCTGAGCCGTTAATATTAGTCTCT
>PKWS01000290.1 GCA_003132105.1 Desulfosporosinus sp. | reverse complement strand
CCAACTGCGCAGGAAGCGATGATGTTATGGCCGCATCCATGACCTACTCCCTTTAGTGCATCATATTCTGCTAAAATAGCAACTCTAGGACCAGTCTCTCTTCCCTTAAATGTCGCCTTGTAGGCTGTTTCCATACCGGCATAGGGACACTCGACGGAAAAACCGTGTTCTTTTAGCAGTTCGGTTTGCCAAGTTAGTGCTTTAAATTCCCGGAACCCAAGTTCTGGGTTACCGTGAATATTATGACTTAAAGTTAGGAGTTGTTGTTTGAGTGTATCAATTTCTCGAATCAGTTTTTTCTTCACGTCTTTCACCTCAAATAACCGATTTTAGTTAAGACTCTTAACTAATCAAATGGCAGGCACAATAGTGCCCGGTGGCATATTTTTTGAATTCCGGTATTATGTTCTGGCAGATGGCTTGTGCTTTCGGGCAACGAGCTGCAAATAAACATCCTTTGGGAAGTTCTGTGGGGGTAGTTGGAACGTCCCCGGCAAGTTCACTACTTTTGAGATTTCGACCACCCAACACCGGTACCGAGGCCAAAAGGGCAAAAGTATAAGGATGAAGCGGGTTTTCAAAGACATCTTTCTTGCTTCCGACCTCAACGATTCGGCCTAAATACATAACACCGACCCGATCACTTATATGCTTCACAACTGCCAGATCATGGGCAATAAAAAGATATGACAGATTAAGTTCTTCCCGCAGGTCCATCATAAGATTGAGGATTTGAGCCTGTATGGAAACATCCAAGGCTGAGACGGGTTCATCGGCTATGATAAATTCCGGATTAACTGCTAGAGTTCTGGCAATACTTATGCGTTGACGCTGTCCGCCGCTGAATTGGTGGGGAAATCGTTCGATTTGTTCCTTACGCAGGCCCACCTTTTCCATAAGGGCCAAAGCCTGTTCTTCTGCTTCTTTTTTGTTCTTAGCTACACCATGAAAGAGCATGGGCTCCGTAAGAATGGTTTTAATAGTGTGGCGTGGGTTTAAGGAAGCATACGGATTTTGGAAGACCATTTGCATCCTCCGGCGAAAAGGCCTTAGCTGTACAGCATTTAGCTTAGAAATATCTGTGCCGTCAAAATGGACCTCGCCGGAAGTCGGTTTGAGAAGTCTTATAATAGTTCTAGCCGTCGTGGACTTTCCGCATCCGCTTTCGCCCACTATACTAAATACTTCCCCTTTCATAATCTCAAATGTGACGCCGTTTACCGCATGAACAAATTTTCTTTCATGGACTAACCTTCCGTTCCTAAAGTGTAGCGTCCGCAAAAATCCCTTATTTAGTGGGAATTGCTGGACAAGGTTTTTGACCTCCAGTAAGGGTTCATGGGTGTTGATTGTGGATTTACTCAAGATGTTTCTCCCCCTTTTACTGGAAAAAAGCATAAGGCTGTATGTCCAGGAGAGATTTCGCAGGCTGAAGGCTCTTGTTGTTCGCAAATTTCTTGTTTATAGCGGCAGCGAGGAGCAAAATTACACCCTTGAGGCAGTTGAAAAGGGCTGGGCACCATTCCTGGAATTTGCTCAAGCTTGGTCTGTTCGTCGGTCAGGCGCGGTATGGAATTTAATAGTCCCCGGGTATAAGGGTGTGCCTGATCCACAATAATATCTTCAGTTGTACCGTTTTCGACGACTTTGCCACAATACATAACAATGATCTTATCTGCAATTTCAGATACGAGCGCTAAGTCATGCGTTATCATGATTAAAGCGGTATTATGTTCACGAACTAATTCGGTCAGAAGACGGATAATTTGAGCTTGGACTGTCACATCAAGTGCTGTCGTAGGTTCGTCAGCGATGATCAGTTTGGGGTTGGTAGCCAGTGAGATGGCAATAATACCCGTTGCCGCATCCCGCCACTGAATTCATGTGGGTAGCTGTTTATGCGGACTTCCGGTGACGGAATTCCCACTTTACGTAAGAGTTCTAGAGTTTTGTCCCGACGCTCCGCGGCTGTAAGATTTGGCTGATGGATTTTCAACGTTTCCCCAATTTGCTTACCAATCGTATAGACTGGGTTTAACGAGGTCATAGGATCTTGAAAAATCATTGAGATTTTATTTTCCGCGGACTGTTTTCATTTCTTTTTCGTTCTTNNGAATCTGCCCACCGTCAAAACGTCCTGGGGGATCAATCAGCTTAAGAATAGAGAAACCTGTAATGGACTTACCGCCTCCTGATTCTCCTACAATGCCGAGAATTTCCCCGCGTTTAAGCCGGAAACTCACACCATCGACCGATTTGACGACCCCTTTAAAGGTGTGAAACCAGGTTTTTAAATCTTTGACTTCCAATAAATACTCTGTTTCAGCCAAGCTTCATACCCCCTTATTTCAACCTTGGGTTAAGTTCATCACGCAGAAAATCGCCGAGCAGATTTGTGCCCACAATCATTAGTAAAAGAACCAAGCCCGGAAACACGGAAACCCACCACAAACCGCTGAAGAGTACTTGGTAACCCGTGGCAAGAAGTAATCCCAGGGAAGGCTGGGTAACCGGTGCTCCAACTCCGAGAAAACTCAGGGTTGCTTCGGTTAGAATAAAGTTACCAACCTGAAGAGTACCAATAACAATCAAGGGAGTTAGAACATTGGGCAAAATATGTTTAAACATTATCACGCGATTAGGAAACCCGCAGACACGGGCGGCCTCAACATATTCCTTGTTCCGTTCGGCCAACGTTGCGCCGCGTACTGTCCTAGCGAAAGTAACCCAACCGACAAGTGTCAGAGCGATAATCAGTGAGGCCGTACGGGTAGCTTCATTACTAATCGGCCTAAAAATAACTTCTTTTATTTCAGCTGGACCATTCCAGTATTTATCATAGGCTTCTAATGTTATGTGGTCTTCTTTAACCCACTCTTTGACCAACTTCTTTTGGATTACCCTGATAAGCGACGTAAGAATGACCATTCTTGATGTTCTTTACGATAGCATCGGAATCGATGCCCAGTTGAAGTGCCTGGCGAACCTTTTCATTTTTGAATGGGTT
>PKWS01000161.1 GCA_003132105.1 Desulfosporosinus sp. | reverse complement strand
CTGAGTCCCCCAACCGAGAGGCCGTTCGCGGCCATAAACAAAACGACCTCTTCCTTATATCTTTTTCCGTCATTCTCAAACTCAACATGAAAGGGTCGAAAGGACGGAAGTGTTTCTATGCCTTTGAGGAAATAGGCTAATTGCCCAAGCGTATTTTTGACGCGGGTGTCAACTTTTTGAGAAACATCCGTTAAAAGTCCCGCGCTGGCCACATTAACAAAATATCGGTCATTGACCTTCCCTGTATCGATTTCAAACGCGTTTCCTTTGCCGATGACTTTACATACTTCAGGAATACTTTTAGGCAAGTGTAACGCGTAGGCTAAGTCATTCGCTGTTCCAACAGGCAAGATACCTAGAACAGGGCGTTTTTTCGCTGAAATTCGGAGTAAGCCGTTAACCGCCTGATGAATACTGCCATCTCCCCCGGCGATAACCAAACGATCCACATCCATGCTTTGAGAGGCAATCTTTTCAATATCTTCGGGAGAGGATGCTCGATGTATGCTTACCTCATGCCCACTTTCTTGAAAGATACGTATTACAGTATCCAATTGTGCGGTTAATTTACGCCTACCAGCGTAGGGATTGTAAACCAAACGCAATCGTTTACACTTCATGATCGCTCGTAGTCGACTCCTTATCCAGGTTTACACTTGATTCTTTACCTAGCTTTAGATTCGTCTCCTTGTCTTGCCTACTTTCTTCCAAGCGAGTGTGCAACTGGCGAATCCTTGTATTCAACAAGTGCGCATTAAATAAGAACACACCGGCTAGAATGGCAGCGATTAAACCGCTTTGAATGAGCAATGTTCTTGTTAGATCATAGGAAAACGTATTGAATTCCATATACTCCATAATGAGATTGGCAATTGGGAACAATAGCGCTTCTATGGCCAAGCCTCGAAAAATAAGAATCCATAGGTCCGTACTACTCTTATTCTCTTGAAACCCTTTGCGGATCAAGAGTCCCAAGGCCAGAATGACTCCAGCGAAAAAGGCAATCAGACCATACTTTCCGATAGCCACCCCAACGTCAAGGTTAGCTCCCATGCCCCACAAAATAGCGCCTAAAAATATAGCAAGCAATTTATTAACCATAATACCTCCCTGATAATAAATTTAGCCAAGTCATCGAGCGAAGCGAGTTCGCTAAATCCTAGACTTAATATCCCTTACTTAGGTCGATATGATTATGCATCTGCGTGAAATTGGGATAAAGGCGTAAGTTCTTGGTGAAGATTTCAAAGGTCCTTGCCATATAATACGGTGTACGTCCTCCAATATGAGGCGTTAGCAAGACGTTATCCATCTCCCAAAAGAGACTGCTTTCCGGAAGAGGTTCTTGCATAAAGACATCTAAGGCTGCGGCACGAATCTTTCCGGTGTTTAAGGCCACCAAAAGATCTGGCTCGTTTACCACGGCCCCTCGAGCAACATTGACAAAATAGCTTCCAGCTTTCATCTGACTGAATAAGTCTTTATTAAACATTCCAGATGTCTCGTCCGTCAGTGGAAGAAGCACCACGACAATATCGCTACTCCCCAAGAAAGCAGCCAAATCATTCATCGTCCCCATACGATCGTAGGCCTGATGCTTCTTCTCGCTATGAGTTATACCCCAAACAGTCATCCCAAACGCTCGACATTTTTTCGCTACAGCCTCGCCAATACTTCCAGCCCCAACAATGCACACAGTTTTGCCATGCAGTTCCTCAATACGCACCTCTGGATCCCAGACTTTCCTTACCTGCTGACGAATAGTGATTTGGCCTTGACGCATTATGGTTAAGATACTCCAGAGGATATGTTCAGACATCTGAATTTGATGGACACCGCGAGCGTTTGTCAACGCAATCCCACGTCGCGCCATGGCTTTAAGCGGTAAGTGATCGATTCCTGCACTCATGACTTGAATCCAGCGTAAATTGGGATAATTTGACATCGATTCTTCCGTAATCTCTTGCCCAAAACTAACAAGAACCTCGACGTCTTGATCCACCTGAGAAAAATCTTTGACACCCAAGAATTCTGCTTCACTTAGAATAGAACGAACCTGTTCTCGCTGCTCTTTCTGCACTGGCAAGCTACATAAAATTTTCATTCCGCACTCCTCCTAAGACTTCAGCTTCTCCGGGTTCAAAACTTCAAGTTCTGGCAAGACAAAGAACCCGTCTTTTCGAATCAACGTATCGTCAAAATAAATCTCGCCACCGCCATAATCCGGTCTTTGGATACATACTAAATCCCAGTGAATAGCAGATTTATTTCCATTGTTACAATCATCATAACAGGATCCTGGGGTAAAGTGGAAACTTCCATCNNAATTCTCCGACGTAACGTGCTCCCTCGTCAGTATTAAAAACCGACTCGATACGTTCCGTATCGTTCGCAGTCGCCTTGACGATCTTCCCGTTTTCAAATACCAGCACGATGTTTTCATAAGTAAAACCCTGGAAAAGTGATGGGCTATTATAACTGATCCTTCCATTGATCGATTCTCTTACAGGGGCAGTAAATATCTCTCCATCCGGGATATTGACTCGCCCATCACACTTGATCGCTGGCATCCCTTTAATAGAGAAGACCAAATCTGTCCCCGGTCCAAGAATGCGTACTTTATCCGTTTTCTCCATTAGCGCTTTCAGTGGATCCATAGCTCTCGACATCTTAGAATAGTCCAAATTACACACATCAAAGTAGAAATCCTCAAATCCTTCGATGCTCATATTAGATAACTGGGCCATAGAAGCGTTCGGATATCTCAATATGCACCACCTTGTATGTGGTACCCGTTGCTCAGTATGAACTAGTTTTTGGTAGTGAGACGAATAAATTTTCATGGCTTCAGGGGGGACATCTGCCCATTCGTTGGCATTTTCTCCTGTCCGGATTCCGATATAGGCCTGCATTTCTTTCATGCGGGCAAGATCCCACCTAGTCATTGCTTCTGCCTGCTCAACCGTGAATTCTTTTAATAGTTCACGCATTAAGGTATGATTAATGGTAGACAAAAATGGCAACCCACCTGCTTGATAGGCATAACGCACAA
>PKWS01000120.1 GCA_003132105.1 Desulfosporosinus sp. | reverse complement strand
TTTTTGGCATGTAACCTCCACAAGATAAGGCCTGAATCAAGCCAGGTTTTACTTAACCTTATGCTTGTGGAAAAAAAGAAATGCTTAGGAAATTTTCAGATGACCTTCTAAGTTTAAAGGATTTTGACTTATCATAGAGAAAGGCTTTAATGAAGGGATATATCACCATAATTGGGGAATTTTCCTTTTAAGCGAAAAGAGAAATAATTATTAAAACGAGAATACTTGAACCGCTCTGTTCAATAAGATTAGACTAATGAAGTATCTTCTGACATCGATAACTCCGGTAATAATGTTGCAAGTAAAAAGGTATGAATCCTTTTTCTTAAATAACATCAAGGAGGAGATTGTCTTGAAGACCTATGACACAAAAAATCTTCGCAACATCTGTCTGGTAGGGCATGGTGGAGCAGGAAAGACTTCCCTCACAGAAACCTTTCTGTTCAATTCGGGTGTGATCAACCGTATTGGCAAAATTACAGAGGGAAACACCGTCTCAGATTATTTGCCAGAAGAAGTTAAACACAAAGTGTCGATTAGTACGAGTCTTATTCCGATTGAGTGGCAAGGAGTTAAGATTAATGTTCTCGATACTCCAGGATATTTAGATTTTTTTGGGGAAGTCAAGAGTGCCTTGCGCGTCGTCGAGTGCGGGATTTTAGTGCTTTGTGGAGTAGCGGGTCTAGAAGTTCAGGCAGAAATCACGTTTAATTTGATGACACAACAGAAGTTACCTAGAGTGATCTTTATCAATAAACTAGATCGTAAAAATGCTAATTTTGCTAAGGTTTTGGAACAACTTAAAGACGCTTATCCACACGCAAGATTTGTTCCTTTGCAGCTTCCGATAGGCCAAGAAGAAAATTTCCACGGCGTCATAGATATTATAGAGAATAAAGAGTATGACTACGAAGCCAATGGGAGCGGTAAGTTTTCGGTCAAAGAGGTTCCGGCTGAGTACCAGTTAGAGACCGATCTATTAAGAGATCAATTAGCTGAGGCTGTCGCCGAAGCGGATGATGTAATCTTGACGAAATATCTTGAAGGGGAAAGGCTCAATGCGGCGGATTTGCAAACCGCCTTGCGGCAGGCGTTAAAACAAGATCTTGTTATTCCAGTGCTTTGCGGCTCAGCATACAGAAATATTGGGGTTACAAATATCATGGATTTCTTAGCAGATTTCGCCCCCTCGCCTGAAGTAGTCCCAGAGAAAGCGGCTTTAGTATTCAAAACTCTAGCTGATCCTTACGTCGGTAAAATGTCGTTCTTCCGAGTATATGGAGGAAAGTTTATTGCCGAAACGCTGGTCTATAACTCAAGTCACGGGTTAGAGGAGAAAATTGGGCAACCGTTTTATCTGTGTGGTAAAACGCAAGAATCAGTTGCATCAGTTTCCGCAGGAGATATTGCCGTCATCTCTAAATTACAAGATGTGAGAACAGGAGATACCTTGTGCGGGAAAGAACATCCAGTGAAGCTTCAGGGTATTGATTTTCCTGTCCCGACCTTATCAGTGGCGATTGAGCCAAAGGCTAAAGGGGATGAGGATAAACTCGGCAGTGCGTTGGCACGTTTGGCAGAAGAAGACCCATCGATCAGAATTAGTAAAAATACTGAAACCAAGGAATTGCTTTTAACGGGACTAGGAGAAATGCAACTTGAAATTTTTCAGGAAAAGCTGTCACGTAAGTTTGGAGTTGCAGTATCCATGAAAGTTCCTCGTGTACCTTATCGTGAGACAATCCGCAAAGCAGTTAAAGTGGAAGGAAAACATAAAAAGCAAACTGGTGGGCATGGTCAATATGGCCATGTATGGATTAACATAGAACCCGCAGAAGGTAAAGACTTTGAGTTTGCCGAGGCAATCTTTGGTGGATCAGTACCGAAGCAATATATTCCAGCTGTGGAAAAGGGCATTCGCGAGGCAATGGCTGAAGGGACTATGGTGGGGTATCCCGTGACCGATATTAAAGTCACTCTCTGTGACGGTTCTTATCATGCCGTCGATTCATCCGAAATGGCTTTTAAACTAGCAGCGATCATCGCCTTTCGTAAAGGGGTAGCGCTTGCTAAACCCACCTTACTTGAGCCTGTTGTTGAGGCGGAAATTAGAGTGCCTGAAGTTTTTATGGGAGATGTGATAGGGGATATCAATGGAAAACGCGGAAAAGTGTTGGGGATGGTTGCTACTAACGAAAAATATCAAGTAATCTTCGCCCATGTTCCACAAGCTGAAATGATGCGCTATGCTATTGATTTGAGATCTCTCACTCAAGGGAGAGGCTCGTTTACTATGAAATTCATTCAATACGAAGAAGTGCCGGGTAAACTCAGCGAAACTTTGGTAAGTCAATTAAAATCTGCGCAAAGTCATTAATTATAAGAGTGGGTTGTGATTCATGAAGTCACAACCCACTCTTTTTAACGTTTCTTAACATGTTGGGTCCCTTCTCGCCATCCCGACACCTTACCATCCATGGNNCAGCGTTCTAACCTCGAACGTCCTGTTCGAGTCATGGCCAGCGCTTACATATTAGGGTATAAGTTTCTTTCGTTTGGATTGAAGTTATTTGATAAATATGGTAGTATTATGTTAGTATCAACTAACATGCAAACGCGTTAATGCATGTTTTAATGGGAGACGAATATGTGTACTATAAATAGTGAAGACAAAATTTTAAATGCTTCCATTATTCTCTTCTCGCAGAAAGGGTATAGCGCAGTAACAACTAAAGAAATCGCTAAAGAAGCTGGCGTAAGCGAAATGACACTATTTAGACATTTTGAAAGCAAGCATAATTTATTCGAAAAAGCATTTGATAAATTTGTTTTTTCCCCTGAATTTATAGCTTTATTTGA
>PKWS01000076.1 GCA_003132105.1 Desulfosporosinus sp. | reverse complement strand
TTTCGCCGTATTTAGCATAAACAGTCCGGCCAACACGGGCTGCGATGGTCCGGTTGCGATAAGCATAGAGGTAATTCCGCTCTGTGCTCCCAAAACTCTTTTTAAATTTAGCAATACTTGGGATATTAGCCCCCACCATATCGTAGAGCTGGATCCCCATAGTTTGAGCCCGTTTTAAGTATTCCCACTGGAGGAGATTATTGGGTACGACTTTATTGTACTCCCGATCGGAAACTCCGTCTAGGTAATACCCGACATTCCTGTCTCGCGGGAAAACTCCGCCAGCAATAATTCTCCCTTCATAACGGGCGATTAACACGACCAGATCCCCGCTTGGATAAAGGTTCTGCCAAAGGGCTGTGAAATATTCCTTGCTAAACGGGGGCTCCTTCTCCTGACGACGATAAACGCCACACGAAAGTTCATAGTACGGCTCCAGCCATTCTTCAAGGGTCTGGGGTTCTACGACTTCTACCCCTGATTTTCCTGCTTTACGTATGGCATTGCGGCAACGCACTTCAAGCCCTGCCCAGAGGGATTCCTCATCCTTAGGAATTGGCAATTCCAACGTGATTAATTCCTCAACCGTGTACCCATTTTGTTCGAGAACGTCTTTTTCCACAACTTCCGGAAGAGCGAGTTCAAGATAATCGAAATGTTTTTCTGCTGCATATGCTTCGAGGGCCGGTAGAACTTCGGTCAAAGGGACCGAACCTAACGGTCCGCTGTGAGGGGTAGCAGCGCCGGATAGTGGACTTCCTGCTAATTTCAGAAGGCTCATCTTCCGCTCCACCAAAGGCAACAGGCCTATTAATACTCCCTCTTCGTCAAATATACCCAGGCGGTTAACTCTTAAACCAAATCCCGCTTCGATGACATCTTGCCATTCCCAACGATGAAAGAGAGACCCCTGAGGTGTCTCCTTTAAAAATTCTTGCCACACTTCACGCTCAACTGACTGTAATTTTAGACTCATGTCTTTTTCTCACTCCCTACCTCAACCAACAAACAAAGCATCATTCCCATGCTAATCCAGATCATAGGATCTTCAAAAAAACGCCCTTCGGCTTGTGAGCTGATGAAAACTGTAACAATCCATAAAAAGTACCCCACCCCGGGAATATACCGTTCGAGCCTGTTTCTGTCAATATCATCCTTGCCGGCAAGGGAACGATGCTTCGTGCACCCACGAAGTACTCGTACTAAGGCCCACCAAATCCAGACTAGGGCAGCCAGTCCAATTAATCCAAGTTCTACTGCAATCGTTAGCAGGGTCGTATGCGAGAGGCTCACCCCTTCAACATACGGAATCACTGTCTTATAGCTTAAGTAATGGGTTAAAAACATCTTCTGAAATCCGCCTAATCCGACCCCGAAGATCGGATGATCCGTAAACATCGCCCAAGAGACTCTCCATAAATATTCCCGCTGGGCATCCAACGCTCCAAACCCTTTCCGGAAGGTCAGCAGACGCTGCCAGACGGTCGGACTCAGCGCCACAATACCGGCCCCAATGAGCCCCATTAGCCCAATCGGCTGGATCATCCGTTTACGAGGAATAAGCAGGAGTATCAGAACTAAGACGATGGCCAAGGTTAATTCTCCGCTGCGCGATAGTGTTATGGCTAACGCCCCCATCAATCCCAAGAGCGACACAAAATACACAACGCGCTTCCTTGTTTCAGCGTTATAATATTGAATGATTAAATTCGCCACAATCCCCAATACAAGGTAGCGGGCAAAAATATTCGGGTCAACAAAGGTGGTATTAACACGGGCAATCGTTCCTTCGGCCAAATATCCCAGCCAGATAAAATGGCGTGTCAGTCCTTCATACAGCGTAAGCGGGACTAGTGCGACCCCGACCCAATGCACGACCTGAAAGGGAAGAAGGGCGTGTTTACGCTCCGCAAGTAGACAGATGCTGAGGTAAAGCAAAAATAACGTCAGCAGTCGAGAGACTTCAACCACTGTTTGTCCCCGTCCAAGGGAATATAGGAAGCTAAAAGCCCCGACCGCAATGTAAATCAGTAGGGCACGAGTCAAAAAATGATTTAGAATTACTTTCAGTTTCCGACGTTTCTCCGGTTCAATCCAGAGACGCCAAAGAGCTGCCCCGATAATCCCAACGGTGAAGAGACGAGCGAGACTACCCAGCTGGGAACCGAGTGGTCCCAACGAAGGAAACCAGGTGATGGAAATGTCTAAAGCGACCGCCCCAGCCAGTAACGAGATCAGGACACTTGGTTTTTTCCATCCGAAATAGAACACTGTTCCAACGCTCAGAAGGAAAAACCCCCATTTTAGGAGGGTAAGCCCCACATTAATCCTCTCCTTCCACTTCTAGTGTAACCAGGGCCTGAGCTGGGAAATCAATATAACCCTCTCCCACCTCGTAAGGCACGGAAACCGACTTGACCCTTTTTGGCTCGAGATGCAGGCGAATCCGGACGGGCGGGATCTCCCGTATCGGCATGACCTGCGTGTTCAACGGGACCGACGGGATTTGTCCCTGATCTGGTAAGTCACACGAAATCTGCCAATGCGTCCCTTCTGTAGAAAGTCTTACCTCGCACTTGCGTCTTAGGGTAAACCAACGCAAGACGTCCCGCGGAACGGCAATCCAGGCGCCATCCTTCCTCCCCTGGGCAATCAGGCGCTCATAGACTTCCCCCCAAAAACGGGGAGCAGTAAAACTCTGATTGTGCCAGAGTAAACTCACCGCCCCGCCGAAGCGCAATGCATAGTCCAAGATTGGTTTTGCTTTATGAAAGGCTTCTTCCCGGTTCAAGTTGGAGTATTCCTCCCCTAGAAGGGCACCGTCTTGGATATGAAGTGGAAGCTCCCAAAGCGTTTGGCAATTTAACGGATGATAGGGTTGCAGAGTCCCGGCCCGGAAGCCGACGACTTCATTAAATCCAAAGGTAGCATCATACTGAAACCCGCCTTCTTCCAACGCCTCAAAGGATTGTGGCGACTTAAAATAGAGCCAGTGCATGCGTATCCCGATATCATCCTGCCCGGTTAGATTGGTAATGCGGCCATATTCAGCACGGGCCCTTTGATCGTCATGCCAAGCATCAATTCCATGTACCCCCGCTTCCCAGCCGCCCTCTTCCAAGCTGTTGAGCAATTCTTTATACTTCGTGACGTCATAAAATGAGGCCCTGTTCGTTGGCGCGCTTTCCTTATCTTTATCTTTGTTTTTCCTTAATCGTTCCGGCAGAATACCGGGTTTATCCGGAAAAGCCATAAAATATAGACTCGACCGAACCCCTAGACGTTTCTCCAGTGCGATAAGTGTTGGCAGGGCCCGTTGCCAGACATCTTGCCCTATGCCAACCTTTGCGGCCCAAGTCCTAGCCATTTCCCAAATCGTTTGATAGAATTCCGGTGTCTGAACCTTTCCAGTTCGCCATCGTTTCCAGTTCAAAACAGAACTGCGGTAAAAGTACCCTAAAAACGTACGGGCGATCGGCATTTCCTTAAGGCTTAAGATATCAATGTCATGGGTAAGTGCCATTGCGTAAGAATATCCCCACGGGATAGGCGGAAGTTCTAAGTAATTTGTGACCTCACGGCGAAGCACCTCTCGAATTTCTTCAAGCATTAGATCGAGAATGGGCTCACTGACGTCCACTTCCGTATACTCGCGACCCTCCATCAGAAGACGAGTGCCCTCAAGGCCCAGATTAAACGGAAAGGTCTTCAACAGAAGGCCTGAGGTTTCTCCGGTTACCGGTCCACAGACCAAGATTAGAGGTTTATCCTTAGAGCGTCCTGAAAAGTTCAGTATAAGACCCCTTAAAACTGGGAGGGAAATTCCATCCACTAATATTGCATCGTAATCCTGGATATCAAAGGCGACACCCAAATTTTCACCATAAGAAACGCCCAAGAGACCCGCGATCTCCCGGTAGAGTGTCTCGAGCGGTTCTGCGACGAAAAAGCCAATTTGCCCTAACTTTGATCCTCGATCCAATCGTGAGACTCCCACTTCTACAAGTGGGAGTGGTACCTCGTACTCTGCTTCGGTGGGGGTAGACTCCGCCTTTGCCGCTAAGAGTTCCTTTTGGGACGTGCGGCTTCGGCGAAACCCTCCACTGGAGGCTTTCGTCACCGAAGTCTCGATGTTCACCTTTAGTTGAACGAGTTCACTTACGTCTTGCGCTTCGCTCAC
>PKWS01000267.1 GCA_003132105.1 Desulfosporosinus sp. | reverse complement strand
TCAACATTAAACCGCGTCAGAGTGGAACTAGCCAAACGAGAAACCTGTAGCTTGACTGAGGACAAAGACGGCCTTTTGATGAAAGATCAGGTTGAAGGGCTCGATGAATTGGCAGTTTGGTTACGTGGGTTTGGAGCTGGGGCAGAGGTTATCGAGCCTCCGGCACTCCGGGAAAAGGTGACTGAGGAATTGTCACGACTCCTTCATATGTATGGAGGTGAAGCGCATGGACTCGATTGAGCGCATGGGAAAAATCATGGCCTTGATTGAAGCCCACCCTGAGGGGATATGCGGGCGCGCCTTAGCCGACGGTTGCGGTGTGACTTGGGGGATGATGAAACAGGATTTGAAGGTGTTGGTTTCCTGGGCTGAAAACCCGATCCCCTTGTACACGGATCACGATGAAGGAAATGACGAAGGCGAAGGGGATTTGTTTCTGCCAGAGGTCAAATGGTTCATGGCTGCAGCCCAAAAATGCTACAAACCCGTTCATCTGAACGTTCGTGAGGCGGTAGGGATACTGGCGACACTTGATTTTCTTCAAGAGAACAATGCTCTGAAAGAGGCGCTAAGACAAAAGATCCTGTCTGGGTTTGACTTAGGAGAGGAAGACACCTATCGTTATATCAAAGGGGAACTCACCCCTTTAGAACCTATTCAGGGAAAAACATTCCCAATTATTGAAAACGCTATTCGGAATAACCGGCGTGTGACAATTTCATTCAATGGCCGAAAGATAACAGTGGACCCACTTGGTATCGTCTACTATTCTCGCTTAAGATATTGGTATTTGGCCGCTCGGCAAGGGGATATTATCAAAACTTATCATTTAAACAACGTCCAGGAAGTGCTTGAAACCAGCGAGTCGTTTGCTTACCCGGTAGGGTTTTCCCTGAAGGCTTGGTTAGGCCCGCGTTGGGGAATGGAATATGGAGAGTTAATCCAGGTTAAAGTACGCTTTCTGAATCGAGCACAAACCTTGGCGAAAGTACGGAAAGACGTCGCTCACCGTGCCAGTGAATTAACAACGTTAGAAGACGGATCCCTTCTCTTTCAAGATAGCATTATCGGGGTCAATGAATTTATCACTTGGATTTTAGGGTTTGGATCTGCTGCGGAAATCTTGGAACCGATGGAGCTGCGTTCACTTATACTTAAGCGAGTTCAAGAAACGCTGGAGAATTATACGTTGGAGTGAAACATCGAAAAGTCTTCCCGCTCTGTTAAGCTGGTTATAATAAGCTGTAGAATGAAAGGAAGAATTTATTATATGCTGAAAGATTGTAAAGCTGGGGAACGGTTTGAGGGAACTGTACTGGTTAATGAATGGAAAGAAGTTGCCTTTAAACAAAAGCCTGGAGCATATCTCTCCCTGACGTGCCAAGACTGCTCGGGAATGATTCAAGGGAAAATGTGGAACTATGATCCAAAAGTCCTTGGATGGCTCAATGACCAGGATATTTTTCACGTCAAAGGGGTTACTTCTGAATACCGTGGTACTCTTGATCTTACTATTGAAGCAATCCGGATGATTCCCCAGGAAGAGGTAGATTTATCAGACCTTTTGCCGTGTTCTCCGGTCACCGCGGAGGAGTTGGAAAATCGTCTAAAGTCACTAACGGATAAGATTACACAACCTGAACTTAAAGTTCTACTAGCACAGCTTTTAACCCACCCGGTATGGGGACCAGCCTATAGACAAGCCCCTGCCGCCATGAAAATTCATCAAGCCTATTTGCGAGGGCTTTGGGAGCACAGCGTTAGAGTGGCTGAGATTGCTGAGGGGATTGCTGGGCATTACCCAAAAATGGACTGTGATTTAGTCATGACAGGCGCGCTTTTGCATGATATTGGTAAGATAGGGGAGTATTCTTACACCAGAGGAATTAAAGTGACCACAGAAGGGCGACTCCTTGGGCACATTATCTTAGGTATCGAGCTTTTAACCGAGGAGATCGCGAAAATCCCGGATTTTCCACGTGAGTTGCGATCCAAGTTACTGCATATCCTTACAAGTCACCATGGAAGATATGAATGGCAATCCCCAAAAAGGCCTAAGTTAATGGAAGCTTTGGTGATCCACTATGCAGATGTCATGGATGCCGAACTTTTCCATTTTGAGCAAGCAAAAGAGAACTATCCAGAGGATGATTGGTCCCCGTATATCCCAAGTATGGAGCGTTGTCTTTATTTGAAATAGCTTTCGCGAAGGGCCTCAACAATAATAAAAAACGGACGAATCGAGGTAAAATATGCGTAGAAACGATAAGGAAATCACTGAACAGAAAGCGTTGGACGAGATCATGAAGAAGGCTGAGGTGTGTCGATTAGGTATATCCTATGAAAGCATGGCCTACATTATCCCGATGAGTTTCGGTTACGCGAATCGAGTGTTATATTTCCATTCTGGACCAGAAGGTCTAAAATTGATGCTCCTTCGGGAAAATCCTAAGGCCTGCTTTGAAGTGGAGATTGATACGCGGGTTATTCCAAGTGAGCGGGGGTGCAACTGGTCGATGCGGTATCAGAGTATCATTGGTTTCGGCGAGGTAGAATTCATCGAAGAGTTGGAGGGCAAGCAAGAAGCAATGAAGATTATCATGCAGCAGTACTCGGACGAAGTGAAGCTGATTGAAGATGCTGCACTGTCAGGGGTTACTCTTTTTAAGTTGATTATTAGTACGATGACGGGTAAAAAATCACATAAAAGCTACACTGAATTAGATACGCAGGAGGGAAATTTATGAAAAATGGTGAATCAGAGGAGCTTGAAAAAATGCTCGATGAATTGAGCATCAAAGCTGAAAAGAGTAGCTTAATTAACCCCGAGTTGTTCAGTAGATATAATGTAAAACGCGGACTGCGCGATCTAGATGGGA
>PKWS01000095.1 GCA_003132105.1 Desulfosporosinus sp. | reverse complement strand
AAGGTGTTTATCATGCGGAATAATGATATCTCCCGAGGCCGTTACTTTGCGAGCCGTACTGTGACATTGTTGACACACCTCATTCTTTATCGGATCTGGCATAACGATTGTTTGAGGAACTTTACCCGTAAGGTGTAGATATAATTGGCTAAGCGAACTTATTTTATGCTTTACTAAACTTAACGCTCCAGGTTCTATGTGACAAGTAACACATGCGATCTTAGAATGAGAACTGTTTTCCCAAGTAGCAAATTCCGGCGACATTTCATGGCAACTACTACAAAATTGCGGTGTCGATGTAACCTTTAAGGCTGCTCCGGTTAGCAAGGAAATACCCAGCACTCCTCCTAAACCGACCAACAACAGTTTTTTGCGGTTCATGCTGAACAGCTTCTTCATTCCGCCGGAAAAAGGGCGACTGACGTTTGCCAAAAATCGTTTTACCGTACTCCCTAGTCTTTTGAAAATCACTTGCTTCTCCCCCCGTCCTCTAGCACATAATTCATACTCTCTGTTTCTCAGTCACTTCGATGCAGTTGAAATGGTTGAGTTTTAGTCATCGAGTAAGATTAGGATTGTGCCTTATTACACATTATTGAACGCAGAGCGGTATATGTTTTAATCCATCCCTTACCTTCGACATTTACGCCCAAATAAGTTAGCTTGATTCTAGCATATGTTATTAATTCTGAATATACCTACTTCTAACCCAAAATATGACATAGACTTTTCATTCGTCATTTATCATTATAACATGTGTTTATTATAACATATGCTATTACTTCTGAATATGTCTATTTAACCCATAAATATAATTGGTTTAAGAACTAATCATCTAAATTACTTATTCACGTCTTAGACGCCAAAGCAGAAGGTGGGTTCTTAAAAGGTGGTCTAACACAAACACATGATGCTTTACTTATTTCCAAAGGCGCTCAACTACCACCCATGCTAATGTCACTGAAACCTGGGCCTTTTAACTACTAATGCAAGAGTCGTGCCAGTCTTAAAAGCACATGATTCAATGAATCTCCATTTGTTAAAGTGTTAACTTTCACAACCCAAAGTTAACACTGTTAACTTACACTTGTATAACAATCTTTGAGGCAATATTACGATGAAAATTCACTTTAGTTAATACAAAAAAGCCCCGTAATTTATGCTCACTTAAATTCCTAGCTAAAACTTCCGAACCCGTATAAACTCAGCTAGTTCTTCCAAAGCTTTACGTGTTGGGACCTGGGGAAGATCCTGCAGATGTTTCTTTGCCTTCAAAACATATAAATCGACCAAATGCATCGACTCATCTATCGCCCCAGTGTTCTTGATCATTTCAATCGTTTCCGACACTTCTTCATTCGTTTTGTCCATCTTTCTAAGCAACGCCTTTAAATGGGAAGGGTTCGTGGACAATTTCAATGCCAGGATCATGGGTAAGGTCATAATTCCCTGTTGCACATCTCCCCCAATTGGTTTCCCAAAATCGGAGGGCTTGGCCGTTAAATCTAAAACATCATCGACAATCTGAAAAGCCATTCCCAGCGAATGTCCATAAGCACCCAGTGCCCAAACTTGAAGCCTAGGAGCTCCCGAAACCAAAGCACCTAGTCTACAACAGGCGGAGATCAATAAGGCTGTTTTACGTTTTATACGGTAATAGTACTGTTTTAAGTTTTGCTCTACATCAAAGGAACATTTAATCTGCTGAATCTCCCCTTGGCACATTTCAACACTGACCTCTGCTAAAATGCGTGCGACCTCCGGATGATCAATCTTCGAAATGAGCAGCAATGATTTAGCTAACAGGTAGTCTCCAGTTTGCACAGATACTATATTGCCCCAGTTTGCTTTAACTGTCGGGCGCCCTCTTCTGGTCATCGACGCATCAACGACGTCATCATGAACCAACGTAGCCATATGAATGAGTTCCAAGGCCATCGCCACTGGAATTAACTTTTCCAAGGAATAGCCATAGAATTTCCCAGCTAAGAGCGTAAAAGCCGGACGTAACCGTTTTCCTCCTGCAGTCAATAAATGGACAGCCGAATCATGGAGAATTGGATAATCCGTCTCCACGAATTTGGTCAGTTCTTTTTCAACCCGTTGCAGATCTGAATTTATTTGATTAAAGAGCCAGAGTTGTTTCAAAACCGGTTCACCTGCTCGCACCCTTTTCTTCATAAGATACCATATCTAATGGCAATTCGGCCAGTGGATCATCAGGACTTTCATCTTCGTACTTTAACAATACCTCGTCGGTTACGGAAACTTCTGCCCCACTTTGCGGTGCGTGTGTTTCCTGTTCGTTTTTATGTGACGAACTGGGGATATCCATTGAATTTTGAAATTCTCTGGTTAAGTCCTGTGTGGCTTTGCGAACTTCAAAAATTATTTTTCCAATTGTCCGAGCTATATCCGGTAAATCCTCAGGCCCAAACAAGATAAGTGCAATAGCCATAATCAATAAAATTTCTGTAAAACCCATATCTTTGCCCCCTTTTAAACGTTCCATCAGGCCCTAACTTATAAGTGGATTCTTGCAAGCTTCAGGGGGGGTAGAGTCCCCATCTGAAGGCTTGATGTTCAGCTTTAGCTGGACGAGTTCACTTCGAAGCTAGCTCTTTGTCTCGNNGAGTCGGGGAAATAACAACCGCTAAAATGACAATCGTGAGTAGTGCCCAACGTCTTTTTTTGGCTAACGTCTTGGGAGACAAGACCCCTATACGAATTAATATTAATAAGACAATCGGTAGTTGAAAAACAAGTCCAAAGGTTAAGAGAAAGGTTAAAAGAAAGCCTAAGTAAGAGGTTTTGGTCAGGAAGGGTGTTGATGGGACACCCCCAACAGCTCCGGCAGACATCAAAAACCTAATTCCAATAGGAAGTACCAGGTAGAAACATAAGGCGGCCCCTCCAAGAAAGAGGAGTACCGAACTTGGAGCAATAATATATAAATACTTCCGCTCTTTTTGCTTTAATGCTGGTAGCACAAAACTCCATATCTGCCACATGAGGATTGGAAGCGCTAGAACCACACCAATAAACATAGAAACTTTTAGCTTAACTAACATTGGTTCCATTGGCGTTGTAGTAATGAACATGATAGTTTTCAACTGGATTACTGGACGTGCTAAATAGGCGTAGGCTTGATCACTCATGAACCAGCCGATAATAGTGCCTAACGCAATGGCATACGCGGCAATAACCAGCACTTTGCGTAAGGCCATAATATGTTCTAATAACGGCAAATTGCCATCCTTATTAGGTCGTCTGCGCATCTGCCTACACTTCCTTCCCGTACACCTTTAGCAACTCGTAGTGCGTATTACGCTGAACAGCTTGATAACCCGCATCTTCAATGCAACGAATAATTTCCTGCAACGGGACCCGAGTTTGTACGCCAGCGGCCCGCACGACATTTTCCTCTAACATGGTACTGCCAAAATCATTCGCTCCAAAACGTAAAGCAACCTGTGCCATCTTGGCTCCTTGGGTAACCCAAGATGCTTGGATATTGGGTACATTATCGAGCATTAAGCGTGCGATCGAGAGTGTTCTTAGGTACTCAACCCCCGTACTTCCTTCTCCACCTAGCAAAGTGTTGGCAGGAGCAAAACTCCAAGGGATAAAGGCCGTAAATCCAAACGTTCGATCCTGAGCCTCTCGAACCCGAACGATATGTAAAACTCGTTCCTC
>PKWS01000354.1 GCA_003132105.1 Desulfosporosinus sp. | reverse complement strand
TCTCCGTAACTTTTCGTCAGATTCTCTGCTGTTAAGATGTTCAAGTTTGTTCCTCTTTCCCTTATAAAAAAGCTGTAGAACATCTTATTATATCATATTGATCCAATCTCGTCTGCTATAAAGAATTCTAACGATTGTCACTACTTCATCTTTTTCAGAAACGGTGTAAAATGCAATATAATTATCGACCACAATTTTTCCCAGTAAGAAATGTCTGGTTGGCATTTGTTCAAGGCTCATAATTGCTTCTTTAATATTTTCCACAAGCTTTTTAGCAATAGATGGCTCTACCGCTACGGGACTTCTTTTTTCATGTGCACCTCAATCGTCAATTGGTGGTGGGCACGATGCTTCGTGCCCCCACTACTTCAGCAAAGCCTTGCTCTGTAAGAAGGTCGTCGAAACTTCCTCGATGGACTTCTTCTCAACGTCTGCTTGCCTATTCAATTCTATGATGGTCTTGGTGTCAAGCAGAGAGCTCAATTTTTTTAGATCAGCAGCCAGAGTAGGATAGGCATCGACCATTTCTTTTCTTACGACTGGGGCAGCGTTATAAACTGGGAATGCCTTTTTATCGTCTACGAGCATGACAAGCTTATCAGTAACAATCCTCGGTTCCGTGGTGAAGGCGAGAGCCAAATCCCCTTTATTGGCTTTGAGAGTATCGTAGTTTAAGCCCATCGCCACATCGACAATATCAGCTTTCGGCATTTTAAAATCATACGCCTTTTCAAAGGCTGATAGACCGTCCGCTCTGCCATCCCATTCTGGGAAGCTGACGAATTTCAAATGTTCACCTTTTTTTACTTGAGCAACATAGTCAGAGACTGTTTTTAGTTGATACTTTTCGGCGACATCTGCGCGGACTACAATCCCGTTGGTGTCATCCAATGGAGCATAATCCAGCCACGTAATATTGTTCTTTGCATCCCACTCTTTAATAAGTTTGTAACTTTCTTGTTCATCAAACACGGGGTCATGTTTCATTAAGTTGATCACACCTGTACCTGTGTACTCCCAATAAAGATCGATTTGCCCAGAAGTCAGGGCTGGTCTGATCACGGCCAGTTCCCCTAGTCCCAGCTTGTTTTCCACAGGGTATCCCCGGCCCTTTAGGTACTGCAAGCTAAGCGTTCCTAGGAGTTCCGCTTCTGTAAAGGTTTTGGAAGAAATCTTAATCGTAGGTCCTTTTTTAGCTATGTCGGTGGCAGTAGTTGGAGTGGTCCCAGCAGCTGGCGCCTTTGCACCGCAGCCCACCACGCCCCCCCCCAAACTACTGCGAGCGACAAGAGCACAACAATTCCATATGATAATCTCTTTTTCATGTACCTAATCCTTCCTTCCAATCGGTTTTCATCCATCTTATCTAAGTCCTTTCAACCCTTCAGTCCTCCTACTAGGTTAATCTCCACCTTTTAACTCTATTCACAGATCGTATAATCTAAATCCGCATACCAGGCGGAGTGATTCGAAACTCGAGATAACTTAAACTCCGCTCCAACAGGATCGCCATGAGCGCCCCAAGCCCTGCTCCAACCAGCAAGTATTCTGGCCGGAAGAGAGCTAATCCCCCCATGATTAAATTGCCCAAACCGCCTGCCCCAATCAGAGCCGCAAGTGTCCCTATACTGACGACATAAACAGTGGCCGTTCGAATACCGCTCAGAATGATCGGCATAGCCAAAGGAATTTCCACTTCTAAAAGTAGTCTCTGTTGGGACATCCCCATGCCTCTTGCCGCTTCCTTCACATCAGGACTTACCCCCATCAATCCAGCAATGGTATTTCGGACGATGGGTAACAGACTTTGAAAGAGCAAAGCGAGTACGGCAGGTTTTATTCCCAGACCTAGAATCGGTAACGCTAAGGCAATAATAGCCAACCCCGGAATCGCTTGTAAAACATTCAGTAAGTTAAGGGTTACTAAGCCGAACCCTTTGAACTTCGGACGAGTCAATATTACTCCCAGCGGTACGGAAATCAGAATCGCTATGGTGATGGTAATCACAACGATCAACGAATGCTCAAGTAAAGCTTGTGGGGCCTCTTCGAACAGGGCAACCCTGAAATTCTCCCAAGTCATCTACTCGCCCTCTTTTCGGTAAACATGTCTCCGAATATCTTTGAAGGAAAGCATTCCACAGAGTTCTTCGCCCTTAAGAATCCCCAGATAATCAGAGTCAAATTCCAGCAACAACGAGAGCGCATCCGGTAAAGAGGTTGTCGTTTGGACGAAGGCCCTCTCTGTGCGAAGAACCTTTTTCCTTAATCCCTTCAGATCACCCTTACACTCTTCAAACTCTGCTATAGTAAAATGCCCCAAGGGCGTACCCGCTTCATTTAAGATAAACGCCACGTTAGTCCCTGCGTCCTTCATTTTCTGACTGGCACTCAGTATTCAGTGTCTCTCACAAGACACCCGACGGGTTGCATGGCTTCATAGACACGATACAAACTCAACTTTTTGACGACTCGATCATGCCCAATAAATTTCTCGACAAACGCATTCTTTGGATTCGTGAGGATCTCTTCCGGAGTACCAAATTGAATTAACTTTCCAACGTTGAAGATGGCAATCTTGTTCCCCATCTTAATGGCTTCGTTAATATCATGGGTGACAAAGACAATGGTCTTCTTAATCTCTTTTTGCAGACGCAGTAATTCATCCTGTAAATGGGTCCGCGCTATTGGATCAACAGCTCCGAAAGGCTCATCCATGAGCATGATAGGAGGATCAACGGCCATAGCTCTAGCTACACCCACTCTCTGCATTTGCCCACCACTAAGCTGAGACGGATATTTTCCCCGTGTCATTTCTAGGTCAAGCCCCATCATGACTATGAGCTCGTCGACACGTTCGGCAATCCTCTCCTTCGGCCATTTATATAACCGGGGAACGATAGCGATGTTCTCTGCGATTGTCCGGTGTGGTAGAAGGCCAATCTGTTGGATCACATAGCCAATACCCATTCTTAGTTGATCAGCGTCCGTGCGTGATACATCTTCTCCGTTAATTGTGATCGTCCCTGACGTCGGTTNNAATTGTGCTTTTTCCGCAGCCCGAAGGACCGACTAATACGCAAATCTCCCCAACAGGTATGGAAAGAGATAATTGTTCCACTGCTGGAGTTGCTTGACCTAGGTACTGTTTCGTGATTTGCTTTAGTTATCATCAAGCTCCCCCTCTGGCGTTAAGTCTTAATCCTTTGGGAATAATCCTTTTCTCAATGATCCCCAGGATCGTGTCTAAACCGATAGCAATCACTGAGATAATCAGGGCTCCTGTGACCATCATAGGAGTGTTTGAACGGACAAGCCCTTCGGAAATAAAGCGTCCCAAGTTGCGTTCCCCTATATAGGTAGCAATGGCGGCGATGCCCGTAGTCATGACAACAGTAATTCGAAAACCAGCAAAGATAATCGGCATACCCAGCGGTACGAGAATTTCGCGCAGGATTCTCCCATTACTCATACCCATCCCTCTGGCCGCCTCGATGACATTGCGATCGACGTTTTTAACCCCGTCATAGACACTACGAATCAAGGGCATCATCGCATAAAGAACCAAAGCAAACAAAGCTGACTTACGCCCTAATCCAAAGGAAGGAATGGCCACCAAAATAGCAAACATCGACAAACTGGGAATACAAAAAATTGTATTGGCCAGACCCAAGACCCTAGCAGCCCATTTATCGCTTTTGGTCAACAATAAGCCGATCGGCACCCAGATCACTAGGGAAATCATCACCGCTGACAAGACAAGCGTAAAATGATTTCCAGTATATTCGATAATCTTTTCTTTATTTTGCATAAGAAAATTCAGTAAATCCTTAAAGGTCACTCGCCACCACCCCCAATCTTAAAGCATAATCACTGAATTCTAAAAGTATGCTCCAGCTGTTCATTTAATTCTTCTTAGGTTGGATGTTTCTAATTGTGGGGGGCATTCCTTTGGTCGTAAGAAAGTGAAATTAGGAGAAAACTTTTTATTGCATATTTCATCTTATACTTATAAAATGAAATAGTAAAGGTAATACTATGAACATGTTTCATTTTGGGGGTGTTTAACATTAAATCAGAGCGTTCTGGGAAATACGTTAACGTGCTTTATGGAGAGATGGCATATAAGGCTTTTGAACCGGCGATCTTACCACCTAATCCCCCGATCAATGTTAATGAAGAATTGTCTTTACTTATGGGTAAGGCGCAGAGGGTAATCGGTAAGCTGGACGGGATAACTGAACAGATACCGGATATAGATTTATTTGTTGCTATGTATGTAAGAAAAGAAGCATTATTGTCCTCCCAGATTGAAGGGACACAAGCAACTCTTGACGATATTTTGGATCCGGATATTGAGAATAATACGAACCTTGAGGTCGCAGATGTCCTTAATTACATTAAGGCCATGCAATTCGCAGTGTCAAAGCTTGATGAATTACCCTTGTGTAATCGATTACTGAAGGAGACGCACGTAGTATTAATGGAGGGTGTAAGAGGTCAAGAAAAGAACCCCGGGGAATTCCGCAGGAGTCAAAACTGGATTGGTCCTCAAGGTGGTTCCTTGAAGAATGCCGTTTTTGTTCCACCTACAAGGGAGAACATGGAAAATTCCATGTTTGAGCTCGAAAAGTTTATGAATGTACAGGATGAAATGGACCCTCTATTGAAAATTGCACTAATCCACTATCAGTTTGAAACCATCCATCCTTTTTTAGATGGGAATGGTCGAATTGGACGGATGTTGATCACCTTATGGATGATACAGTATGGCTTGCTTCAGTATCCAGTGTTTTATATCTCTTATTACTTTAAACGTAACAGAGTGGAGTATTATGATCGTCTGATGGAGGTAAGGCTTAAGGGACATTTTGAGGAGTGGCTATGGTTTTTTCTGAAGGCCATCATTGCAACTGCAGAAGATGCTAGTGAAAATATAAATATCATTCATAAGCTGAAGGGTGAGAATGTAGCGAAAATTAAAGCTTTGCCAGGACGGAAGGATACAGTCGTCAATCTATTTAATTATATTGAAAGAAACCCAATCATTGATATTGCAAAGACCTCAAAAGAATTGGGATTACAGTACAATACTGTGGCAAAAGCAGTTGAAAAACTGGTTGCGTTAGACATTCTTGAGCAAGTGAACTCTTTCAAACGTAACCGCAGATTTGCATACACCCAATACTTGAATGTTTTGAGAAAGGATACCCAGCTTTAGCAACTGTACTCCATGCATAATGGGTTGTAACAAACTGAAACAAGTTTGCTACCCCATTATTTAATCTCAAGCTCAAATCCCGAACGAACTCTAAAATATTAAGTAATGCACAGCGCAATAGCACCCGGTCGTCGTAGCCAAACTCGGGGACTTGT
>PKWS01000186.1:2388-2798 GCA_003132105.1 Desulfosporosinus sp. | reverse complement strand
GCTATGGAGATCAGATCATTTCCCAGATAATCCATGTGATCCATGCCAATATTTGTAATCACAGAGATCAGTGGGGAAACCACATTCGTCGAATCAATTGCCCCGCCAAGTCCAACTTCGATCAGGGCAAAGTCGACGTTTTCCTCTGCGAAATAAAGTAACGCTAGCGCAGTACTTACCTCAAACTCGGTCGGATGCTCAAACCCTTCTGCAACCATGGCTTCCAAATACGGGCGCACGCGTCTAATCGCCTGAATGACCTTTTCCTTAGGTATCATCTGGCCATTGATCACCATACGCTCGCGCCAATCATGCAAATGGGGTGAGGTGAAGGCCCCAGCCTTGTAGCCAGCTTCCTGCAAAATACTGGCGATCATGACTGTTGTTGACCCCTTACCGTTCGTTCCTCC
>PKWS01000186.1:166-2380 GCA_003132105.1 Desulfosporosinus sp. | reverse complement strand
AAACATACCCAGTTTTCCCCCTACTTCTGTTTTCGCGGCTTCAAAGTAAGTTGCTTATATGTCTAAACGTTAAGTTTAAGCTCCCTTAGGCGTTCCTCTAAGGCGGCAGTGCGAGCCACGATCCCCTCGAGTCTTTCCTGCTCTTTAGCCACTACTTGCGCTGGTGCCTTGCTGGTGAATCCGGAGTTACTAAGTTTTGCTTCCAAACTCTGTCGATCCAGGGTCGCCATTGAAATTTCCTTTTCCACACGGGCAACTTCTTTATCCAGATCCATGAGCCCTTTTAGGGGCAGATAGATTTCTACGCCCTCCAGAACTGCACTGGCCGCTTGCGAGGGTTTCTCTGTCAGAGTTTCAAATAATTCTACACTCGCCCCTCCGGCCAATTTCAGGATATCTGCCTTCCCGGTCTCGAGCACTGCGCGTTGGAGCACATCGGGGGCAAGAATTAGAATTTCTACTTTTTGCCCAGGAGCAACCTTCATCTCCGCCCGAATATTGCGGATCGCCTTAATGGCCTCCATGAGTAGCGTCATATTACCCTCAGCCACCACGTCTTGATACGCGGGTTCTTCTGGCCACGACTGCATCATGATGCTATCGCCTTGCACGGGGAGGGCCTGCCAGATCTCTTCCGTGAGAAACGGCATAAACGGATGCAAGAGCCGCAGGGTTCCTTCGAGAACTTCGAGTAATACTGATTGTGCTGTATGTCGGGCCAAAACTTCCTGGTTGTTACTTCCGTTATAAAGGCGTGGCTTCGTGAGTTCGATATACCAATCACAGAATTCATTCCAGATAAACTCATAGAGTAATCGTCCAGCTTCACCGAGATCAAAGTTTTCTAAAGCTTCCGTCCCCTTCTCCACAGTGGAAGCATAGCGGCTAAGAATCCAGCGATCCACCAACGCGAGTTCCCCTCGAGCCCCTTCCTCGTAGTCTTCTAAATTTAAGAGCACATAACGAGAAGCATTCCAAATCTTGTTCGTGAAATTCCGTGTTGACTCGAGCCGTTCCGGATGAAAGCGCAGGTCATTTCCCGGTGTATTGCCCGTGATCAGCATAAAACGCAAGGTGTCTGCTCCGTACTGGTCGATCACTTCAATGGGGTCCACGCCGTTACCTAGGGATTTGCTCATTTTCCGACCTTGTGCATCCAGCACCAGTCCGTGAATCATGGCTTTAGGGAAGGGCACTTCGTTCTTGAACTCCAGCCCCATGAAAATCATGCGGGCAACCCAGAAGAAAATGATATCCCTCGCGGTCACCAATACGGATGTCGGATAGAACTGTTCCAGTTCGGGCGTTTTTTCCGGCCAACCCAGGGTGGAAAAAGGCCAAAGTCCAGAAGAAAACCACGTATCTAAAACGTCAGGATCTTGCAACAGATGGTTCGTTCCGCAGGTAGGGCAGGTTAATGGATCCTCAGTCGCACAGACCTCTAGACCACAATCCTNNGCAATACCAGACCGGGATGCGATGTCCCCACCACAGTTGCCTGGAAATACACCAATCTCGGATGTTTTCCATCCAACCGAGATAAATCTTCTCAAAGCGATCTGGAACAAATTCCAAACGCCCACCCTTGACGACTTCTATAGCGGGCTTAGCTAGAGGCTCCATTTTCACGAACCATTGCTTACTCACCATGGGTTCAATTACAGTGGAGCAACGATAGCATTCCCCAACAGCATGTGCATGCGGTTCAATTTTGAGGAGGATCCCTTGAGCTTTTAACTCTTTCACAACGGCAATGCGTGCTTCGAAACGATCCATACCTAGGTAAAGGCCTGCGTTTTCATTCATCTTGGCTTCTTTATCTAAGACGTCAATCTGAGGCAATTGATGGCGTAGCCCAATTTCAAAGTCGTTCGGGTCATGCGCTGGGGTGATTTTCAATGCACCAGTCCCAAACTCCCGATCGACATAGTCATCCGCAATGATAGGGATTTCACGATCCGTGAGAGGAAGGAGCACTGTTCTCCCGATTAAATGACGATACCGCTCATCGTCTGGATGCACTGCCACGGCCGTATCTCCGAACATGGTTTCTGGCCGGGTGGTTGCCACAACGAGAGCCTCGTCACTGTCTTTTACCGGGTAGCGGAGGTGATATAAATTCCCTTCACGGTCGACGTGTTCGACTTCAATATCCGAAATCGTGGTATGACATTTGGGACACCAATTGATAATATAATTCCCCCGATAAATCAG
>PKWS01000186.1:0-121 GCA_003132105.1 Desulfosporosinus sp. | reverse complement strand
CGTAACTGCTGCGTAATGCGCCCACCATACTCCCTTTTCCAAGCCCAGACCCGTTCTAAAAACTTTTCGCGCCCCAGCAGGGCGCGCTTCGTTCCTTCTTTAGCTAACTGCTCTTCTACTT
>PKWS01000140.1:1478-4526 GCA_003132105.1 Desulfosporosinus sp. | reverse complement strand
ATGACAAGAAGCCCTTGCTACTTTTCTACAGAAGGTAGCAGGGGCTCGAAAATAATAAACTCCCCCCTGATGCATTACTACAATAGGGGGGGAGCTTGAAAGACAGGCGTTCTTGAATTAAGATTTACATATAATCTTTTAGAGATTATTTTCAGTTACATAGAGGGCAATTTGCTTGAGATATCGGTTGATGTCTTCAAGATTGTCATGAATAATATTATAGACCAGCTCAGGAGAAATATCCAAATAGACATGGACTAACCGGTTGCGAAATTTAGTGACCTCGATCATAGCAGGTTCTAAGTCTTGAGTTATTCGATGTTTTTCTAATTCCCGAAAAACGTCCGCATAAGTTTTGGGAGCCTCGAATTGAGATTTGACGCATTTGAAAAGCAAGTTTTTCATCCATAAACGGTCCTCCCTGAAAGAGTTTCAAGTAGTGTGTTGTTGCATTCATCAAGCAGTGGTTTAAAATCCAGATAGTACTTAACCGTTTGTTCCCAATAATCAATGTATTCTTCCCGGTTGTTAAGTAAAAGAATCTTCGATTGTTTTATAGCCCCATACTGCATGGATAGAGGAGCGATGTTCAGATTAATCACATCAATATCATCAGATTGAAGTAAGTCGGTGATTATTCCCATGACTTGGCGGTGAAGCCTTTCGAGTTCATCTAGACTAAGATTTTTATGATACAAAACAGCCAGATCAACATCGCTTAATGGGGTTTCTTTGTTTGTAGCTAAAGAGCCGAAGAGAATCACAGCACTGATTTGTTGCTCTAAGGACGCTAATGAATGTGGTAAATACTTAAGTCTTTCGCGAATGAAATTAAAATCCAAGGGTTTACTATCAAAAATCATAGTTACCACCATCCCCAATATTATCATACCAGTAATCTCCTTTCTGTAACAGTTGTTTAGTGAAAAATTAGCCATAATCTCTATCACGATGCCGAATGTATCTGAGTGCATAGTGCCTGTTGATTCAAAGATATACTTGGGCCTATTGTGAGGAGGAAATTTGTAGACTTATAGCGAAATAATAGGATAGAGTGAGATATAAAGGAGTGCGGAAGGGACAAATGACGGAACCAATAAACAAGGGAGTTTTCGAAATACCACCCACCTTAAGAGCTTTAAATGGTCTGCCTCTCTCAGACAATCTGCAAGTTATTTTCAGACCGTTTGCTAAAGGCACTGTCGTCTTGCTTGATGAAGCAGGCGGTTGGATATCGGCTCAAGTTAATAAACAAGCTACTTTTTTAAAAGGGGCAGATCTTGTTAATTTTTTAGAAGCACAGGGTTATTTACGGCTGGAGTTGTCTCATATGGGAGAAAACTATTTCAGGATTATTCCTATCAGGGAAATACCTGAACATAATCTTGCGGAAACTCCTACTCAGTTATCCTTAGGATTTTCGGTTGAAGGGCAAGAATATCAAGAAATCATCAATTCTCATAGGAAAATAGGTTTTGGTACGGATCCTGAAAAAACGATGGAAAGAACGATACAGAAAACAAGACAAAAACCAATAGAAAAACCGAAAGAAAAAAGGGTTACTATAGAAAACCAACCAATTCGAGAAAAGAAGCAGACCCGACACACACGGGTAGAAAAAGACAGAGAAAAGGCCCAAAGCAAAAGCGCTTTCACCAAAAGCACCTCAGCGGCTAAGGTTAACAAACCGCTCAAGTTGATCAGCATTCCGGTTGATCTACCCAGTATTTCGGTAGCTCAACCTGAGAGGACTCTCACACCGCCTGCAGAACACTCTTTGGTAAACGTTGTTTTCCATACTGCTGAAGATGTGCAAGTTCTCGAAAGTGTTAAAGCTGGGCATTTTTCTCAGACTTCAGATTTCTATCTGCGGCAGCAGGCCTTGCAGTTGTCCGTAAGTCCTGGCTTTGAGACGTTGATGTCTTTGCAGGCTGCTCGACTTCTCCAGCCTCTTGATTACCAGTTAAGGACGGTACGCCATGTTTTGATGAATTTACGGGGTCGAGCCTTGCTGTGTGATGAAGTGGGTATGGGTAAAACCATAGAAGCAGGGCTAATCGCTTTAGAATACATTCTACGGGGCCTCGTGCGCCGGGTCCTAGTCTTGTCGCCACCCTCGCTCGTAGAACAGTGGCAGGAGGAAATGCGCAGTAAGTTTAATCTTGATTTCGTCGTTTACGACAGTGCGGAGTTTAAAGCGCACCCTAATCCTTGGGCAACGTTCCCTCGAATTATTGCCTCCATTGACACGGCTAAAAGAGAAAGTAAGCAAGAGCAAGTACTGGCCGTTCCTTATGATCTTGTGATTGTCGATGAGGCTCATCATTTGAAAAAGCAGCGTTCCCAAGCCTATCAGTTGGTAAGTCAGCTGAAGAAGAAATATATTTTGCTCCTCACCGCCACCCCAGTGGAAAATAATTTGGAGGAGTTATTTAATCTGATCACGTTGCTATTCCCTGGGCAACTGGAGACAGCTACTTCGTTTAAACGTAAATACATTACGCGTGGGGATCCCTTAAAACCTAAGAATGCGGAAACTCTCAAACAACTGATCAGGGAAGTCATGGTCCGCAACCGGCGCAGTGAGACAGGTGCCATAGCCGTGAGACGGAGTGCGGATATGATTCGAATCGAACTGACGCCTGAAGAACAGGCTTTTTACCAACGACTTACGGTTTTTGTTCGAGGGTACTATAGAGCGGGAGTGGACAAGGCCCAGGTAGGAGTCCATGCCTTCGTTCTGAAAATATTGCAGCGGGAAGCGGGTAGTAGTATCGAGGCCGTACTGCCGACTCTGAGTAAAATGGCAGCCAATCAGGATTATCCAGAAAGTTTGCGAGGAGTCTTGGCGACCTTGGCCAGACAAGCCGGGAATGTGCCGCAGCGGGCCAAAGTTGAAGCATTGCTCAAACTGTTGCCTGGGATCCACGGCAAGGTCATAATTTTTACCGGGTTTTCGGAAACCCAGCGTTATCTGGTCCTCGCCCTGCGAGCGGTTGGTTTGACAGTGGCAGAGCTACACAGTGGTTTGCGTCGGCAGGAGAAAGA
>PKWS01000140.1:0-1471 GCA_003132105.1 Desulfosporosinus sp. | reverse complement strand
GAAAAGGATGTTCATATTTACAATTTCTCCGCAGTGGATACGATTGAAGCTCATATCTTAGAAATCCTGGATGCCAAGATCAACATGTTTCAGTTGGTCGTTGGCGAATTGGATATGATCTTGGGAGATTTGACGGAAAAACGAGACTTTGAAGATGTAATTATGGACATTTGGGCTAGATCAGACAACGATGAATCGTTGAAGTCAGAGATGGAAGAACTAGGGGATCGACTGGTAGTTGCACGGGAACATTACTTAGCGGTTAAAGAACTGGATGATCGTCTTTTGGGTGAATTGGCTCCAGAAGAGGGGGAATAAAACGTGCTTTTTGAGGAAACAGCTAGTCTTGAAAAATTTATCTTAAATTATTTGCAACGAGCAGGAGCATTGACAGAACAAGAGAGTTTTGCAACGTTGGAGGTCATACTCCCTGAGGGTTTGGCCGGGCAGTTTGGTGAGGAACAGTTGCTCCTAGCCTTTGATTATGAGGTGGCGGAGGAAACTGAGGGAAGTTTATTTATCACTCATGGCAGCCCTTTTCTGGATAAAACGGTGGAATCTGTCCTCCAAAGTTACGGCCGCTTTACCGTAAGGTATTGGTCGGGGCCTATACCGGAATTGCCCCGCAATTTTGAGCATAAAGTTCTTGCCAAGCTGGAGTTTCGGCGTTGTCGTCCACCAAAAGTCAGTATGCATGTGGTGGAAGAATGTGTTTTTTACGGATTTAATTTTCGATGTACGTTTCGTTCCCACGAAAAGAGTGAAGAGGTTGTGACCGTCGTTTTGAATGGCAGTAACGGCCAAGTCCAGACGAATTTTTTTCAATCCTGGAAAAAAAACATACCTGCAGAGGAACGTGAGTATTCCCTCCCTAGAGCTAAGCTATTGCCGCTAGATGGTCTTTATCAGACAGCTTGCCAAAACGCGGAGCAAGTGACGCAGATATGGGCGGAAAAAATAATGAAGCAAGGGGCATGGCAGAAAAAGAAAGAATTAGCCAAAATCGCTGGTTACTACGGCGAATTGACGGCAGAGATACAAAAGAAATTGACGGGGACGGAGGATCCGAAAAAAAAGGCTCGCCTAGAGCAGCAACTGTCGGCAACATTAGCGGATCGTGAACGGCGGGAAAAGGACGCGACTGAACGTTACGGGGTGGAAGTCGACATTCGCCTAGACCACGTTGTGGCTTATTATATTCCTTGCCTGTGGGTAAAAGTGGAATTGGCGCACAAGGACCAGGTTCGAGCTTTCACTGTGCTTTACAATCCACTATCGACCGAGATCGAAACGCCAGTGTGCGAGCGCTGCGGGCGGCAGACAATTAGCTTAGTTCCAGAGCAAGATGGTTTCGTTTGTCCGGAATGTAGCGTTGGGGAAAAGCAATAAATAGGTTGACAGCATAGCAGCCTTATTGATGATTCGATTGTCCTTGCGTACATTAACGTGAATAGCGTCTAGGAAGACAATG
>PKWS01000117.1 GCA_003132105.1 Desulfosporosinus sp. | reverse complement strand
GGCGGAATGGAGGTTTATATGGGACTTATTATATACTGTAATGGGGCATTTGTTCCAGAGGAAGAAGCGAAAGTATCTGTTTTCGACCATGGCTTTTTGTACGGAGATGGCATTTTCGAAGGGATTCGTGCCTATCATGGCCGAGTATTTAAATTAGACGAACATCTGAAACGCCTCTATGAGTCAGCAAAGTCCATTCAATTGAACATCCACATTTCTAAGGACGAGATGCAGGAGATTGTTTTCGAAACGCTTCGCAGGAACGGCTTAAAGGATGCCTATATTCGATTGGTGGTTTCACGTGGCAAAGGGGATTTGGGTCTTGATCCTACGAATTGTCCACGGGCCGCAATATTTTGTATAGCGGATCAAATAAAGATCTTTGAGCCAAGAATGTATGAGCAGGGCTTGGAAGTGAAAACAGTGGCCATCCGCCGGAATAATCCGGATTCATTGAGCCCTAGGATTAAATCCCTAAATTATCTTAATAATATTCTTGCCAAAATGGAGGCCAATCAAGCCGGTGTTGTTGAAGGAATTATGCTTAATCAAGAAGGCTACGTTGCTGAAGGTACGTCAGATAACATTTTTATCTTTCGAGAAGGAGTCTTAATAACCCCTCCTCTTTCGGCAGGAATACTGGAAGGCATCACCCGCGAATCTGTGCTACAGCTCGCAAGTCTGCTGGGAATTGAAGCGAGGGAAGAGCTGTTTACACGGCACGATCTCTATACTTCAGAGGAGTGCTTTCTCACAGGTACAGCTGCAGAATTGATTCCGGTGATTAAAGTAGATGGGCGTGAAATCGGAGATGGTGTTCCCGGAGAAGTGTATAAACAACTACTCGCTGCCTTTAGAGACCTTACCCGTGTCAATGGTCCCGAAATTTATTTAGAGGCAACGGCCAGATGAGTTAGAAGGGGAAATGAGTTATGAGTCAAGAAAGAACGGGATTAAGAGGCGCAAATATTCTACTACAAGCCTTGGAACAGGAAGGCGTTGACGTTATCTTTGGGTATCCTGGTGGACAAGTGCTTCCGTTGTATGATGCCCTACTTGATAGTCCTATTCGACATGTGTTAGCACGCCATGAGCAAGGAGTTGTGTTTGCTGCAGATGGTTATGCTCGAGTCAGTGGAAAGGTAGGGGTTTGTTTAGCAACCTCTGGCCCTGGTGCGACGAATCTAGTGACGGGTATTGCTAATGCCTACGCGGACTCTATCCCTTTAGTCGTTTTGACGGGGCAGGTTCCTACGAGCTCGCTCGGAGCTGATTCTTTTCAAGAAGTGGATATAATCGGGATCACTATGCCGATAACCAAGCACTCTTATTTGGTTAAGGATCCGAGGGAGCTTCCGAGGATTGTTAAAGAGGCTTTTTATATTGCCCGAACAGGTCGGCCAGGGCCTGTGCTCATCGACCTTCCGAAGGACGTTTTAGCACAAGAAAATGTCGAACCCTTTCCTTCGGATATGAAATTGAAGGGGTACAAAGTGTTTGGCAGGGGAAACAACGGTAAGATTGAAGAAGTGGCTAAGGCACTCTCGGAATGTAGAAAGCCTGTACTTTATGCCGGGGGCGGTGTGGTTACGGCAGGAGCAGAAGGAGTTATTAGGAAGTTAGCAGAAGAAGCAGATTTACCAGTGGTCACGACTTTGATGGGCCTTGGGAGTCTACCCTTCGGGCATCCTAACTTATTAGGGTTGGTTGGAATGCATGGAACGGTGACAGCGAACTATGCCGTGGATGATTGTGATTTGTTGATTGCAGTGGGGGTACGCTTTGATGACCGTGTGACCAGTGGTTTGGGCCATCGTTTCGCCACCAAAGCAAAAGTCATTCATATCGACATCGATCCCGTGGAGATTAGCAAGGTGGTAAAAACGCATATCCAGATTGTTGGAGATGCTCGCTTGGTTCTGGAAGAAGTGTTAGAGGTCTTACCGGAGTTTACTGTTCCCCAAGTTGCAGACTGGTGGAACCAATTACGTGTTTGGAAGAACGATCATACTTTGAGCTATGACTTGGACAGACTTACGCCACAAATGGTTATTAAATGTCTGGGAGAGCTTGCTAGTGAGAATACGATCATCACAACCGATGTAGGACAGCATCAAATGTGGGCTGCTCAGTATTATCCAACAGTGCACCCACGCAATTATGCGACCAGTTGTGGGCTTGGAGCTATGGGATATGGACTTCCTGCGGCAGTGGGGGCACAAATTGCTCGTCCGGACGCTTTGGTGGTTTTGATAACGGGAGACGGTTCCTTACAGATGACGATACAGGAGTTAGGAACCATTGCCCAGAATAAACTTCCCATTAAAATTATCTTACTGAACAATGGCGTCCTTGGCATGGTTCGCCAATGGCAGAAAACTTTTTATGAGCAGCGGTATAGTGAAATACAGCTCGAGGGCAATCCTGATTTTGTCAAAGTGGCTGAGGCCTATGGAATGCTAGGAATCCAGGTCGACACCTTCGAGCAGGTTCGAAGTGCAATACTGGAGGCAATCAAACATCCCGGATCAGCGCTGATAAATTTTACAATCTCTCCGGAAGAAGCGGTTTTGCCACTCGTTCCGCCGGGTAAAGAAATTACGGAAATGATAGTGAGGTGATAACATGTTGCATACACTTGCCGTCCTTGTGGAGAACCACCCTGGAGTTTTAATTCGGGTAGCGGGATTGTTCGCTCGCAGAGGGTATAACATTGATAGCCTTACAGTTTGTCAGACGGAAGATCCTGAAGTTTCGAGGATGACGATTGTCGTCAACGGAGATGAACAAGTCATTGAGCAAGTGAGGAATCAACTCAGTAAACTGGTGGTCGTGCACACAGTCACGGATTTGACTGGGGAAAGTGTTGTTGATCGAGAGCTGGCGTTAGTACGTGTCGAAGTTAGCGCGGAAACACGATCCGTGGTACTCCAGACGATTGACGTTTTCCGGGGACGAGTTGTGGATATGGGTAGAAGCAATATTACAGTTGAGTTAACGGGGGACATTGCGAAAATTGATGCGTTTGTTCATGCGATTCGCCCCTATGGGTTATTAGAGTTGGTACGAACTGGTAAGATTGCCATTTTGCGATCTGAAGTATAAGGTTGTTGAGTGGCGTGTTATAGTATATATAGCCTATTTAGTGATAGGCTCACAGTTGAAAGGAAGTAATAAAAATGGCAAGAATGTATTATGAGGTAGATGCTAATCTAGATTTGTTAAAAGGAAAAGTCATTGCGGTTATGGGATATGGTAGCCAAGGGCATTCACAGTCCCAAAACCTAAAAGATTCAGGACTTAAAGTTGTGATCGGACTTCGTCCAGGAAGTCCCCGTTGGAAGCGTGCAGAGGATGCAGGTTTTGAGGTTATGACGGTTTCAGAGGCAGCTTCGAAAGCGGATATTATTCAAATCTTGCTTCCGGATGAGACGCAAAGTAAGATTTATTATGCGGAAATTGAAAAGTATGTTACAGCTGGAAAAACGCTAGTCTTCTCTCACGGCTTTAACATTCACTATGGCCAAATTGTTCCTCCAAAGGATGTCGATGTTATCATGATCGCTCCTAAAAGCCCCGGACACTTGGTGCGTCGCACCTATACCGAAGGTGCAGGAGTACCAGCCTTAATTGCAGTCCATCAAGATGCGTCAGGTAAGGCTAAAGAATTAGCCCTAGCATATGCCAAGGGAATTGGCTCAACGAAGGCAGGGGTACTGGAAACAACCTTTGAGGAGGAAACGGAGACGGATTTATTCGGAGAACAGGCAGTCCTTTGTGGAGGAGCTTCAGAACTGGTCAAAGCGGGCTTTGATACATTGGTAGAAGCAGGCTACCAGCCGGAAATCGCTTATTTTGAATGTTTACACGAACTTAAGCTGATTGTTGATTTGATGTATGAAGGCGGCATAAGTTGGATGCGCTATTCTGTCTCTGATACAGCGCAATATGGAGACATGACGATAGGCAAAAGGATTATTAATAAAGAAACCAGAAAAGAAATGAAAAAGGTTCTCGAAGAAATTCAAGATGGTCGGTTTGCTAAAGCTTGGTTACTCGAAAGCCAAGTGAATCGTCCAGCCTTTAACGCTATGACTCGCATGGGAGAAAATCACCCCATTGAAAAGGTTGGAGAAAAATTAAGAGGGATGATGAGCTGGCTTAAAAAACACGAGTAAACTCGATGTGGGCTCTTAGAATTGGATAAATGGAGGTTGGCGAATGCGACGGATCGAGATCTTTGATACTACTCTGAGAGATGGCGAACAATCGCCGGGAGTTGCTCTCAACGCAGATGAGAAACTGCAAATCGCTCGTCAGTTAGCTAAGCTGGGCGTTAATATTATTGAAGCCGGATTTCCAATCACCTCCTTGGGAGATTTTGAGGGAGTGCGACTGATCGCTCAGGAGGTTAGGACTGTAAGTGTGGCAGCCTTAGCACGAGCTAATGCACATGATATTGAGCGTGCTTGGGAGGCTATCTCAGTTGCAGAGAGCCCGCGCATTCATACGGTTATTGCTACTTCACCCATACACATGCGCTATAAACTGCTGAAGTCCCCTCACGAAGTTTTGGAACTAGCGGTGCAGGCCGTTACGTTGGCCAAATCAAAGGTGTGGGATGTGGAATTTAGTGCAGAAGATGCTTCCCGCAGCGATGTGGATTTTCTAGCGAAGGTTTTCACAGAGGTGATCAAAGCTGGAGCAACGGTGCTCAACATTCCTGATACCGTTGGTTATTCAACGCCGGAGGAGTTTGCATCCTTTGTGCGAGCTGTTATGGAGCGAACGACGGGTATAGAAAAGGTCAAAATTAGTGTACATTGCCATAATGATTTAGGCCTAGCGGTGGCTAATTCGCTGGCGGCGGTTGGAGCTGGGGCGCATCAGCTGGAGTGTGCTGTCAATGGGATAGGGGAACGAGCTGGGAATGCGGCACTAGAGGAACTGGTGATGGCGCTGCACACTCGGGGGGATTTCTATGGTGCGGATACAAGTATCGTAACCAAGGAACTCACTAGAACAAGCCAATTAGTCAGCCGTCTAACGGGCATGACGATTCAACCTAACAAGGCTATTGTGGGTAAAAACGCCTTTGCTCATGAATCAGGTATTCACCAAGATGGGGTGCTTAAAGAGCCCTCCACTTATGAAATTATGTTGCCGAGCACGGTGGGCTTAGAAATGAACTCAATTGTCTTAGGAAAACACTCTGGGCGACATGCGGTTCATCAACGATTTAATGAACTCGGGATAGATTTAGAGGAAAGCCAATTCGAAGAGGTATTTTCTCGATTTAAACTATTGGCAGATCGTAAGCGGGAAGTGACTACCGCCGATTTATTCTCCTTAGTGGATTTAAAAGCGGAGAAAGAGGATCAGATTCGCTTAGATTATTTGCAGGTTTCTAGCGGAACGCATCTTACCCCCACAGCAACGGTCGGGCTAATGTTTAACGGGCAACGTTTAGAAGATGCAACCTGTGGCGATGGACCGGTTGATGCTGCTTTTAAGGCCATTGATAAGGTCCTAGGAACTGAGGGTAAGCTGATTAACTATTCGTTGCAGGCCATTGATGGTGGAGAAGATGCTCAAGGAGAGGTTACGGTTACCGTTAAGTTTGGAGAAAATCTGGTGGGTGGCCGTGGGGTGAGCACAGATATTATCGAAGCAAGCGTGTTGGGCTATCTACAGGCCGTAAACCGGGCGTTCGGACGAGGATGGATTAAGATTCGAGAGAAAAATGCGAGCTAGAAGGAGGGCGTAAGAGCAATGTCTATGACCATTACAGAAAAGATTTTGGCGCAACATGCTGGACTGGATAACGTCGTTCCGGGGCAACTGATCACCGCGAAGCTGGATCTTGTCTTAGCAAATGATGTAACTGGTCCAATAGCAATTCAAGAGTTTGCCAAGTTTGGAACGAAAACTGTGTTCGATCGTACAAAGGTCGCTCTTGTTCCAGATCATTTTGCTCCAAATAAAGATATTTTATCGGCAGAGCAATGCAAGTTAATGAGAAACTTTGCTAGAGAACAGGATATTGAACATTATTTTGAAGTGGGACGTATGGGTATTGAACATTGCCTGTTGCCAGAACAAGGACTCACTTTGCCGGGAGACCTCATTATTGGCGCGGACTCCCATACGTGCACCTATGGAGCTGTTGGAGCGTTTGCAACGGGGGTCGGGAGCACAGATTTAGCAGCAGGGTTAGCGACTGGCGAAGCTTGGTTTCGTGTTCCCGAATCCATGAAGTTTGTCTTCCACGGGACCCGGTTTCAAAAATGGGTCGGAGGAAAAGATCTCATCCTTTATCTCATCGGAAAATTGGGTGTCGATGGGGCTCGCTACCGGGCAATGGAATTCACCGGAGAAGGAATAGCCGCCTTATCCATGGATAATCGTTTTACGATCTGCAATATGGCGATCGAGGCTGGTGCAAAAAATGGCATTATTGCGCCGGATGACAAGACGTTTGCTTATCTTGAAGGGCGAGCACGTCACTCTTATCCTCTCCACTACAGTGATTCAGACGCTCATTACATGGAAGTCCAGGAATTTGACGTCACGGAGATCCCCTTGCAAGTGGCCTTCCCTCATTCCCCAGAAAACGCCAAATCAGTCCAGGAAGCTAACGGGATTAAAATTGACCAGGTTGTAATCGGGTCCTGCACTAATGGTAGACTGGAAGATCTGCGTATCGCGGCGGACATTCTGCGTGGTAAGAAAGTGCATCCCGAAATTCGACTTTTAGTTTTTCCAGGAACGCAAACCATTCTTCGAGACGCTATGCGTGAAGGAATTATTGACACCTTGATTGAGGCGGGAGCTGCAGTTAGCACGCCAACGTGTGGCCCTTGTCTAGGTGGTCATATGGGAATTTTGGCAAAAGGTGAGCGGGCCGTATCCACCACAAATCGGAATTTTGTGGGACGAATGGGGCATGTAGAAAGTGAAGTCTACTTAGCAGGTCCAGCGGTCGCAGCGGCATCCGCTATCATGGGTCAAATAGCCCATCCAGAGGAGGTTTCTTAGATTGGGAAAAGCATGGAAGTTTGGGCATGACATAGATACGGATATCATTTTGCCGGCACGTTATTTAAATAAATCCACTCCTGAACATCTGGCGGCACATTGCATGGAAGATGCGGGTACGTCGTTTGCTCAGGAAGTTAAAGCTGGGGACATTATGGTGGGTGGGAAAAACTTCGGTTGCGGTTCCTCACGCGAGCATGCTCCGATAGCCATTAAGGCCTGTGGCATTCAAGTGGTGATTGCAGAGTCGTTTGCGAGGATTTTTTATCGCAATGCTTTAAATATTGGGTTGCCGATTATGGAATGCCCGGAAGCCGTGGCGGGAATTTCTCAAGGCGATGAGGTAAGTGTTGATGTCACAACTGGTAAGATTGAGAATCTAACGAAAAATGTCCATTTTCAGGCCCGTTCCTTTCCTCCCTTTATGCAGGACTTAATTCGTGCGGGTGGACTTATTCCGTACATTGAAGGGAGGAAATAGAATGCCTAATGTTTTGGTTCTCGCGGGAGACGGCATAGGAAAAGAAATTACGCCAGAAGCGGTTAAAGTTTTACAAGCGGTGTTAAAAGGTCGATCGACCAGCCTAAACTTTAAAAACGGTTTAATCGGCGGAGCAGCTATTGACGAAGTGGGCAAGGCGTTACCCGATGAAACGCTAGCAGCGGCTCACGCAGCAGATGCGATTCTTATGGGTTCAGTGGGTGGGCCTAAATGGGATACCCTTCCAGCACAAGAACGCCCAGAATTAGGCGGCCTTCTCAAAATAAGAAAGGCACTAAGTCTTTACGCTAATATCCGCCCTGTGAAAGTGAGTCCAATGTTGGTAGATGCCTCTACGCTACGGCCTGAGGTGATAAAGGACGTTGACCTCGTCGTTTTGCGTGAACTGACAGGTGGACTGTATTTTGGGGAGAAGGGTAGAAAGACGAACCCGACGAGTGCCTATGACATTTTGATATATTCTGAGGAAGAGATCCGGCGCATTGTAGAACTCGGCTTCCAAATGGCTGTAAAGCGACGTGGGAAACTTTGTTCAGTCGATAAAGCGAATGTGCTGGAATCATCTCGACTCTGGCGTGAAATCACCGTAGAAATTGCCAAGGATTATCCTAATGTTGAGTTAACGCATATGTATGTGGACAATGCAGCGATGCAATTAGTTCGTCGCCCCAATCAATTTGATGTCATTGTTACGGAGAATATGTTTGGAGATATTCTAACGGATTTAGCTTCGATGCTGGGAGGGTCAATCGGCATGATACCCTCGGCAAGCTTAAATGGAACTAAAGGTCTCTATGAGCCGTCCCATGGCTCGGCACCAGATATTGCTGGGAAAAATATTGCAAATCCTTTAGCGACAATACTGTCAGGAGCATTAATGTTGCGGTATTCGTTTGATTTAGAGGAAGAAGCTCAAATGATTGAGCGAGCGGTTGAAGCTGTCTTAGCAGCTGGGTACCGGACTCCGGATTTAGCAAAACCAGGCGATAAAGTATTGGGGACCCGAGAAATGGGAAATGCTGTCGTTGAGGCACTTAGTAGGAGATGATTCCAAAAAGCCCTTGACGGGCTCCGCCGTTATGAAAGGCTTCTTCCTTCCCTTAAATAAGGATGGGAGAAGCCTTTATTCTTTTGCTAATTTCCAAAGAGTGTTATAGTGGGTTAATAAATGATATTGCTTATTGAAAGGATGTAGTGAATGACTCATTCTATTGGTTTTATTGGTGGGGGAAATATGGCGGAGGCTATTATTAGTGGTCTCACGAAGACGAAGCCTGGGATTAAGATTCGAGTGACGAATCGTTCGAATCAGGAGCGCCTTCAGGGTTTGGTTGACCGGTATGGTGTTATTGCGGCTCCGTTAAAGGAGCTTGTGGAAGAGTCGAGCGTCTTGATTCTAGCGGTAAAACCGAAAGATGTTCAAGGTGTACTAAAAGAT
>PKWS01000128.1 GCA_003132105.1 Desulfosporosinus sp. | reverse complement strand
CACCCTTTGAATTAAACGCAACGACTCTACCTGTGAGGTTACTGACCACATAAATATTTCCTTGTGGATCAACGCTTATACCCCGTGGATTGGCAAGATCGCTCGTAGCTTTCAGCAAGAATTTGCCTTGCTCATTAAAAACCTCTAACCGATCATTTCCAGTATCGGAAACATATATTTTACTCCCCACATGAAGAACCGCGTTTGGCGAGTTTAACTGACCGTCCTTATCGCCCTTTACACCAAAGGCTAAGACTTTCGTCCCATCTAGGTTGTAAACCACAATTTGATTCTTACCGACATCACTAATGTAGATCTTATTCCCATCGATCGACAACCCAGCCGGTTTTACGAAATCACCTTTTTTACCAAAATACTTGATAAACTTCCCATCACTACTGAAAATTGAAATATTCGCGTTATACAAATCAGCAATATAAAGTTGACCCTGGGAATCACTGGCGATCCCATAAGGAAATTTAAATTGGCCTTCCTTGTCTCCGAATTTCCCAAAGGTAGAAAGAGGATTCCCGTCATAATCGAAAACCTGAATCCTGTCATTATTGGTATCCGCTACATAAATTTGTTTGTTAACGACAGCGACAGCCATTGGTTTATTAAGAGGATCACCTAAATTCCCATAGATATTAGCTTGAAACGTCGGGGCACTGTTCAATGGTAGTTGTCCCGAAAGCGTTGCTACGGGATTCATTTTGGAAAGATAGAAGTAAGCGAATAATGCTACCTCCACCAAAAGAATAACCATTAATATAATGTACATATTCCGTCTTCTCATTGGGCGACTGAGCTTTGGACCTACATACGTTGTTCCCATATTATTTAGTACCTCCCAAGCGATTTATCGCAGCTGTCGCCTTCGCAAATTTGGGATCATATTCAAGGGCATAATTATATTCATCTTTAGCACCCTTAATATCACCGCTCTTTTCTTTGGTTTGCCCGATATCAAAGATAATTTGACTCGAACCCGGGTTAAGCTGATCCGCTGTTTGCAATTCTTGTATCGCTTGATCGAACTTTCCATTCGACTGATACGTTAAACCGAGATAATAGTGAGCTTCATAGGATTTAGGGTTTATTTCTATCGCCTTTAGAAAGGAGGTTATCGCAATATCTTTCTTTTCGACTTGTCGATAGGTTATGCCCAGATTCAAATAAGCTCGATAATTTTTATCGTCTAGTACTGTTGCTTTCTTGTATTCTGCGAGTGCCTCATTGTATTGGCCTTTTTGATATAAAGCCCAACCCAAGTCGATGTGGCTATTAGGATCGTTGGGAGTGTCCTTCACTTTGACGAGTGCACCTTGGTATTGCACCTCTACTAAAGGAGTTTTACTAAATTGATTCCAAAAGAAATTTTTTCCTATATATTGACCCGCAGTAAAGAGAGCTAAAGTGAATCCAACAAGGATCACAAGTTCTTTCCATAACTTGATTGTCTTGAAAGGCTTTGGTGTAAGAATAGGTTCTTTAGTTTGAATCATTAAGAGAAGTCCTCCTTATTTATGATTTATGACATTTTGCACAATTGTCCTGTGGGTGGCATTTATAACAACTCGCGACAGGACCAGTCGTCCCATTCGGAATTGGGACCGGATGAAATCTTGGTATGGTATGCGGTTGCTNNAAACATCCTCTTGAATCTTGGGTTGCTTTAGCCCCATGTAGGAACGGTTGTACATTATGATTTTCAGGTTTCTTTTCGTGGCAGCTGACGCACAAGGAGTTACTCTTTGCATAGGCAATAACTTTATCCGTATTTTGTACTCGAACCAGGTTCGTAGTTTTGCTATGACATTCATCACAGGAATTAATATCTTTAAATGCTGCTTGGCCATGGAGTCCATCCTGTACCCATTGCTTGGATTGATGTAAAGTCGGAGGAACTATCTTACTATGACAGGCTTCACAATTTTGGGGACCATTTCTAGCTTTATGACAATCCAAGCACTCTGTCATACTCAATGTCTTATACTGCAAGGACATATTTTGCCTCGCCGTAACATCTGTCCAGCGGCTAAAATCTCCGTCAATCGTTTCTAGCCGTTCTGCAATTTGCCCATGAGCTACTCCAATATGGCACTCAGTACAAGTTATTCCTTCTTTCTCATGTTTCTGATGGGGAACGATTAAATCTCCTCTTGGAGTGATCACGCGGTTGCCCGAGTGGCAATTTTTACATACGGACTCAGGAACAGGCTTTTTTACTTGAATGGGTAGATAATACTTCTTGGTAAAATGAATGATCTGAAAAAAATGTGCTGTATTGATCTCAGTATGACATTGTATACAGGCAATTTTCGAATGACTTGAGACTTTCCAGGTTGCAATCTCGGGTTTCATTTCGTGACAGGCTTGACAAACAATGCTTGCACTTGGAGCTTGAGTAAACCCAACTGCTCCTAAGGTTAACAGGCAAAAGATGAAAAACAACCTTTTTAACCATCGATTTTTGTGGTGAGGTGGGTCGGGGGGAATTTCAGAAAAGTCCGTTTGATCGCCTAGATCTAATTTGACGTCCTCCAAGGTTTGTCTTTCTTTTTTCTCATTCTCAGACGATGGTTCGTTGTTATTCATTTCTCCTTATCTCCCCTACCAAATAAACGGTGCTCCAAGGTTCTCTTCATGACATTTTGTGCAATAGATGATAGCAGGATTTGATGCTTCTTTGGGTTCATTCATTTCATGACAGATTAGGCAACGTGCGGCATCTTTCGGATCAACATTGTAGGTGTGTGAGAAAGCCCATCCTTCCTCATGCGGCGAGGACGCGTTCAAATGACAATCCGCACAGAAACTATTGTACCTTGCGTATTTAGTCACATCTTTTCCTTCACCCTTCAAAGGCTTCCCTTCAACATTGGTATAGTTATGGCATTTTTCACAAGCTTCGATGTCGAGAATTGCTTCTTTTCCGTGTTGTCGCTCCCACCCTTGATCCTTGTGAGAATTCGGGGTGATCATCTTTTCATGACAGCCTACACATTGAAGGGGGCCGATTCCCTTGTTCAAATGGCATTCCATGCACTCCTTCATACCAATCCGTAAATTCCCAGGAACCATCTCCTGTTTGGCAAACTCTAAGGTCCACTTATCAAAATTCCCATCAATCGTCTGAAACCGATCGACGATCCGTCCATGCGCCACTCCTTGGTGGCAGTCCGTACACTGCACTCCGGCCTCATTGTGCTGAGCATGAGGTACGTTAATATCATTCTGAGGAGTGATGGTCCTTTGCAAAGAGTGGCACTCTAGACATATCTTGTCGGATACAGGTGTACTAATTGCTATCGGTAATAGGTAAGTCTTGTTGCGTGTTAGATTTGTCCTGTATAAAATCCGCACCAGCGCTTGAAGAGGATGTTGAAAGTCTGAGTCAACATGGCAAGTCGCACACGGCACCTTGCTGTGGGAGGAGACCTGCCATGTCATGACCTCTGGACGCATGACATGGCAACTGGCACAGAATCGGGACGAATTCTTGCACATATCGATACCTGAAATCCCAAGGATAATCAGGAGAATCACGAAAGAGAATCCTAGAATCAATCGTTTTTGTTGTTTGCGCATTAATTTGATTTGATTTTCATAAAGCAGTCCTCTTCCCCACAATTTTTCGCCCTACCCATCAGCTACTTCATCCATCGTTTTGTTGCAAACTTCACATGAGTTAAGGTTTGGAAATCCGACAACACGGGATGCATTTTCGTTGCGTAGACGGGAGAAGAAGCAGGAGGCTAGTGGGGAGCAGTAATGCGCAGTAGATTACTGCTCTCAACTCTGGGAATTCACTCCATTTCATTTTCCGGTTTTAAATACGACCGTATTGTTTTTGAACCAATGGCATTGGTTGCAATAAACTGGATTGGGGCTGGGGAGAGCTTGCCCAGCAAGCTGGGTTGGCGCAGTTTGAGGCTTTTGCGTTAACTTATCTATATCATGGCAAGTCAGACAGTTAGTTGGACCTTTATCTCGTATGATCAAGGGGTGAGCCGGTAGCCACTGTTCTTTGCCTGCTAAGTGACCGGCAGGCCGTTTCGCATGGCAATCCGCACAGAACGTATTGCTTCGGGCATAATCTTCGACTTTGGTTTTGTCGGTCAGAAGAGCACGTTCTTTTAGCCGTGAATGGCAGGACGCGCAGTAACTGACATTCTGACTAGCCGTAATTCCGTGGGTCGTCTTCCAATCCACATTCTTGTGTGCATCAGGTGTCATGCTTGCCGAGTGGCAAGCCTTGCAATCCATAGGGGGATGCAACCCGCCAGTATTCGCCACTGTTGCAGGCTTGGCGGGTTCAGAAAGCTTGCCAGTAGCAGTAACAGCCAGTTCTTTTATTTTCAGCTGTTCATCCGCTCTCTGCTTTTCTGTTTGCCCCTGCCCCTGATTCTCTACCCAGGGCTTCTTCCCTGCGTTCACTTGTTCATGGCAGTTTAGGCATACTTCCATCGCCAGCTTTGTTTCATCAAATGACATCGTTTTTTGAGCCTTTGTATTATTCCAAGTCGACAGATCTTTTTTGTCGTTTAAACCCCGTTCGGCGACAAAACCGTGCGCCACTCCGCCATGACAGGCTACGCAGGCAATCCCTTGCGAAAGGTGTTTATCATGCGGAATAATGATATCTCCCGATGCCGTTACTTTGCGAACCGTACTGTGACATTGTTCACACACGTCATTCTTTATCGTACCTGGCATAACGATTGTCTGAGGAACGTTTCCCGTAACATGTAGATATAATTGCTTAAGTGAACTTACTTTATGCTTTACTAGACTTACTGCTCCAGGTTCAATGTGACAAGTAACACATGCAATCTTAGAATGAGAACTGGATGCCCAAGTAGAAAATTCCGGTGACATTTCATGGCAACTACTACAAAATTGCGGTGTCGATGTGACCTTTAAGGCCGCTCCCGTTAGCAAGGAAATGCCAAGCACCCCTCCTAATCCAATCAACAACAGTTGTTTCCTGTTCATGCTGAACAGCTTCTTCTTCCCACTGGAAAAAGGGTGCCTGACGTTTGCTAAAAATTGTTTTACCCTACTCCCTAGTCTTTTGAAAACCACTTGCTCCCCCCCCGTCCTCTCGCACATAAGTCATACTCTTGTTTCTCAGTCACTTCGAGCCGTTGCAATAGTTGAAGTCTTAGTAAGTAATATTACGATTCATGTACTTTTATACACATTACCGAACAATCCTGTCTCACATTTGTTTTTTCCTAGTCCTATTCTAACTAGTCTAACTTATTCTAACATATGTTTTTAATTTTGAATATACTTTTAGTCAAATATTTAAACCCATAATATTACAAATTGCACACTGAAAATGCACTTTAGACTGATATACAGAAAACTCGGCCTGTGCAGAGCTTATACGCGGGCCAAGGATGCGAGAATGGAGCTTCCAGAAAGTTACACTCATTACAAGCTAAAACTTCCGAACCCGTATAAATTCAGCTAACTCTTCCAAAACTTTACGTGTTGGGACCTGGGGGAGATCCTGTAGATGTTTCTGAGCTTTCAAAACATAGGCATCAACCAACTGCATCGATTCATCGATCGCCCCAGTGGTCTTAATAAGTTCAATTGTTTCCGAAACTTCCTCCTCCGTTTTGTCCACTTTTCCAAGTAACGTTTTTAAATGAGCTGGCTCTGGTGACAACTTGAGGGCAAGGATCATGGGTAAGGTCATAATTCCCTGGTGCACATCTCCCCCAATTGGTTTCCCAAATTCGGAGGGCTTGGCCGTTAAATCTAAAACATCATCGACAATCTGAAAAGCCATTCCCAGTGAATGTCCATAAGCACCCAGTGCCCAAACTTGACGCCTAGGAGCTCCCGTAACTAAAGCACCTAGTCTGCAACAGGCAGAGATTAATAAGGCAGTTTTACGTTTTA
>PKWS01000067.1 GCA_003132105.1 Desulfosporosinus sp. | reverse complement strand
CTTGCATGATTTGTCGTGCAATTGGAGCAGCCGCCCCTCCACCTGTTCCTCCATTTTCCACAATAACGGCTATTGCGATCTGTGGAGCCTCAGCTGGCGCGAAAGCAATATACCAGCCATGAGTCTTGACATCCCCCCCCGGTTCTGCTGAACCAGTTTTGCCCGCAACCTGAACATCGGGCAAAGCCCCTGGGGAAGCCGTTCCATCGGTCACTGCTGTTACCATCGCACTCGTGATTTTATCCGCTTCTTCTTTAGAAAGCGCAGTCAGCCAAGGTTGGGGTTTTTGTTCAAATATAACAGTTTGAGTGGGGTCTAGGACACGTTCAATAAGATGAGGGGTCATGATAACCCCATGGTTTGCTATACCCGCAGCTATCAGCGCCATATGAAATGGTGTGACTAGAACTTCTCCTTGACCAAAAGCACTGGCAGCGAGAAGATTTGTAGTCAACTTTGTAGGAAGTTTCGCCGCGTTAGTAATTGAACTCATTGGGACATCAATTTCAAAAGGAATCTTTTGCCCAAAACCGAAGCCTTTGACCGCGGAAAGGAAATTTTTATCCCCTGCCTTTACCCCGAACGTGGCAAAGTACGCGTTACAGGAGTCAGCTAAAGCCATATTATAGTTAACCCAGCCAAATACCTTGCCGTTTTGTTCTTTAATTGCTTGTCCATTGATAATCGCCGTTCCTGTGCTCTCATACAGATCAGTGGTATTTATCCCACCTCGGAATAAAGCGGCAGATGTGACCACCTTCATGACCGATCCCGGCGCGAAGAGGGAAAAAGCATGGTTTAAAAGCGAACCTTCCGGTTTGGGAGCATCCCAGTTTTCATCAAGGTTTGTGGGATCAATACTGGGTTGACTCACCATAGCCAACACTTCTCCCGTCCGAGGATCGATGGCCACAACGGCCCCCTTCTGCCCTTTGAGCGCGTTATAAGCAATGCTCTGTAAACGCGAATCCAAGGTGAGCACCACGTCATCCCCTTGGCGGGGTAGTGCGAAGAGCTGTTGAACTGTTTGAGTGGGCGTTGCATTCTTAATTCCCAGTAACCAATCTGCCGAGCTAAGTTCAACACCGTCGGCGCCATGGTTGACCGTCGAATAACCCAGTATAGGCTCAAACATTGCCCCTTTTGGATACACACGAACCTTCTTCCCCTTAGAAGATTGGGTTTGTGCTATAACTTCGCCGTTACGATCGAAAATTCCTCCCCGAGCCACGCGGCTTTCCATAAGAACTAAGCGGCGATTAGCGGGATTTTTCAGCAACGTATCCGCCTGAACAACCTGCCAATAAACTAAACCAAGACTCAAAATAAAAAAGCTAAAGGCCATACCAAGTGCTACACGACGTATACCTCGCATTATGTTGCACACTCCCTTCCCTTATTCTTGGTACTGTGTGAACTTACTGCGGTAGCATTTGAGATGTTCAGCAACACCCCCAGCAAGATAAAGTGAACGATGATGGAACTTCCACCATAACTTACCCAGGGAAGTGTTATCCCTGTCAAAGGAAGTAGTTTAGTGACCCCAGCAAGAATGATTAACGTTTCTGTTCCTAGGAGAATTCCAATCCCGGCGGCTAAGATTTGCCCAAACCGATCTTTGGCCCTCAGGCTTACCGCAAAGGCCCTCATGACAACAATTAGAAAGAGCANNATGGCCACTGGCACAGTCGATGCCCCAATTCCGTTACCTAACCCCGTCCCCAGAATCTTACCACCACCAATAGCAAAGAGAGATTGGGCAATTTGGTACGCTCCACCTGTAGGATCTTGCCAAGGATTCATCCATGCCATGACTCTGACCCGCACATGCCTAAAGAGCATATAGCCTACGGTTCCAGTGAGCAGAAAAATCGGAATGGATATTCCTAAATAAAGGGCCCGCTCAGTGACAGCATAAAGCATAAGCACAAAGAGCATATAAAACACCAAAGCCGTCCCCAAACTTTTCTGCGCAGCCAAAATCCCAAGGATGAAAGCAACCATGACCATAAAAGGACCCAACGTCCGCCAATCAGGTAAAGAAAATTTGCCCCATTGCACAGTTCCTACCCGCAATAATTCTTCATTTTGTTCCAAGTATGTTGCCATGAATAAGAGCAAGGCTAGTTTGACAAATTCCTCCGGTTGAAGCGTGATTCCCCCGAGGTTGAGCCAACTTTTGGCGCCGCCACTAGTTGAGCCGAATAGAAGTGTCACCAGCAACAATCCAACAGCTAATAGCCCCCACAGGTATCTAAGCCTTCCTAACTTTCGATAATCGNNAATATAGGGATCCCCTTGATAATGGAGAATTTGTTCCATTAGGCTCCCCAGAAGGACTATGGCCGTAAAAACTAGTGCTTGCCAAAGGAGTTGGGTACTCAAGGCCTCCCATTTAAGCAAACTAAGTCCTATCCACATCGTTCCTACAATGATAATGCGCGTGATTAAACGTTGAATCATCGGCTTACTCCAATATACAGCACAAGGCTGTGAAATTATCGGGTGCACCCCGTTCTAGTGTAAGCTTCCGCAATCTCTCAAATCTATCTTCCCAGGAACTCAGTTCGAGAAATTCTTCTGCAAGTTCCTGATTGCTAATCATATTGGAAAAACCGTCAGTGCACAAAAGGAAAACATCGCCTGTTTGTAGACTTATACTGCTGCAATCCAGATTAATCTCAGGGTCTGCGCCCACTGCACGCATCAGCACATGCCGTTGGGGGTGTTTTTCTGCTTCTTCGAGGGAGATCTGTTCTAACCGCACAAGTTCGCCTACCAACGAATGGTCTGTTGTCAANNCTGCGCGCCAGCAAAACTGTCAGAGTCGTTCCCATTCCGGCATTTTCCGGCTCAGTTGTTGAGGATTCATAGACGACCCGATTCGCTTGAACAAAGGCTTCAGACAATTCACTTTCCAAAGCCTGATCCTCAAGCCCAACAAACCGAGGAGCCCATTTTTCCAATTCCTTCAGTGCGGTTGAAGAAGCCACTTCTCCCGAAAGGTGCCCCCCCATCCCGTCGGCCACAGCATAGAGACCAAGGATCGGTAACACCAGAAAAGAATCCTCATTATTTTTGCGAATACACCCTTTTTCACTAAAGCTTAGTACTCTCATTTTGCCACCTCGAGTATTGGAAGGTAATACTTCCAATCTTCACATAATCCCCTGCAACCATTTGTACCGGAGAATGGATTTGCTCTCCATTGACCCAAGTTCCATTCGTACTTCCTAGGTCTTCCACAATGGTCTGTCCTTTTTTCAAGTTAAAAACGGCATGGTCGATAGAAGCAAAATGATCCGGTAAAACGATATCATTGTGCTTGCCACGCCCCAAACGCAGCCCTTTTCCGTCCACCC
>PKWS01000105.1 GCA_003132105.1 Desulfosporosinus sp. | reverse complement strand
CATCCCTATTGTCTTTGAGGCTATAAGTCGGGACACAGGATTTAGCGCCGGAGAGGACCTATTTTCGTAAGAAATAATCTTCTAATTAACTATACTCTAAGAATAATAAAATTTCCATTATTCCTTAATGACTCTCTATTTTGGGAACATCATCAGCAGTGTTTGCCAATAGAGGAAAATCCTGAATCATTAGACCCAATGCAGATGCCCAAAAGCCGCCTCGTAAGGCGGCTTTATTACAGTTTGTTCGGGTTTACCTTTCCGGGCACTCATTTAGAAAAATCGTTTAGAAGACTGTTTCTTCAATTGATTTTCTTGTTTATATAACCATTGTCACCCTATTCCCTTTTCTTTCAAGGGGCTTCAAGCCGGCTTGGTCCGGATAGCCTAAAGACAACCCGCCACAAATCAGTTCATTTTCTTGTATATCCAGTGTCTTACCATAACTTTTAATCACTTCATTGTCAGCAAGCCATTTTAACTGATTGATCCAGCAGGAACCAATGTTTAAGGAAGTTGCTGCAAGCATCATGTTTTCTAAAGCAACAGCGCAATCAGCCATTGCATTATTGTAATCTCTAAGATTTGTAGCAATAATTAGAGTAGGAGCATTGAAGCAAAAATCATAATTACCTTTTTGGGACTTTAAAATAGCTACTTTCAAGGCCTTGTACATATTTTCGGTCACTTCCAACTTGCTGTACTCTTGAATAACTAATTCTTTTAATTCCTTTAATATTTCAGTTTTTCGGGCAACATCTCTTTCGGATTGCTAATAGCCCCATTTAGCGCATAGATTAGGCCATTTCTCATAGGGCTTCTCCTTCTCACAGATAGAATTTATCGTACTTACTCGACTCCGTTTTGACTGACTGTGGTTTGCCTCCCGGGTCCTTATTCCTCTTGCGATTTTTTCGGTTTATGTGTTTAGCCTCGCGTGCTTTGACTTGATCGACTGATAGGACGCCAGATTCTCTCCAGTCGGTTAGCACAGCACGAAGGTACTTCACATTGCGAACATCTGCATCAAGGCAACATTTCAGCCCTTCAATGACCACCGCGTCAGGGTCCTCACTTCCGCTTGTCGAGAATTCATCACACCAAGCAAGAATGGAGTCAGCATCACCCTTAGGAATCATTCGTCCCCAGTTCTTTTCGGCCCAGTCAACCGCTTGAGTACCGATAGGTATTGAATTATCAGGAAGTCTCTTTACGACAAGCTTAAGATCAACCGGTTCCGTTTCGCTTGTCTCAAAATCAAGTTCACCCTCGCGACTTTTTCTACTTTATACTTTTTCTATAACATGGTTGTCTTGGTTAATTATTATCATTGGGAATAGATATTTTAATGCTCTTTGGTATGGTGAGCCTTTATTTTGGATACCGATGTTAATTGGCGGGCTGGGACCAGCCATTGGCTCTTATATGATTTATCGACAGTTCAATGAAGATTTTGGAGAAGAATCTTTTGTTAGACTTGTTTTTAAAAAAATAGATAGAAAAGCGTGGCTGATATTTGGATTATATATAATTTGGCGTTTTTTTATGGTTTGGATTGCCTTTGGAATCAACGAGCCTATATCAATTCTCTATATGTTTCTTAATTTACCCCTTTTTATAATTGGAGGTGGGTTAGAGGAATTGGGTTGGCGTGGATATTTGCAACCTAAATCAGAAAAGGTAGTTAATTATTTACCTTCTGTCCTTATTGTGGGAATGATATGGTGTATATGGCATTTACCATTATGGTTGATAAAAGGGACGCCCCAAAGTGCAGTACCCTTTGGATTATATGCATTTTGGGGAATAGTCTTAGCTTTTAGTTTTACAACCATCTATAAATACACAAAGAACTTATTTCTCTGTATATTAAGTCATGCATGGTTTGATGGATGTATTGGGTTAGCTGTATATATAGGTAGTGACGGATACTTTCCGTCATTTTAGGAATAGTCTATTCACAACGGGCACGTTCAATAGGAAGTATCTCATAATTATTGAGGCAAAACACTTATTGGCTTGTCTATTTGTGACAAGCAATTTTATACGCATTAATGCTCAATATTGTCTAGCATAGCCTAACCATAAAATATAACGAACCCACAACTTCACAGCTCTTTGCTATAAGAAGAAGAGAAGGCTCTAACCTTACACAGATTAGAGCCTTCTCTCGTTGATTCTTGAAACCAGAAAAAGCTCCCACCGTTTATCGCCGAGAGCTAATGCCTAAAGGTGAAGAAGAGAATGACGTCGGAGGTAACCAATCAAGGGAGAGCTTAACGTCTCTCCCTTGATTTACATCTTATTACTTAAATCAGAAGAAACGTCGTCGATTGAACATAAACGAGCGACCCTCAGATCTTTCAAATCTCTCGGACCTTTCGAATGGAAAAAATGAGAAAAAAGGGAAGAAGGGGAAAAAGGGAAATCTCCGAAATTCAGAACGATTAAATCTTGGCATATGCTGTCCTCCTTTCGATTTTAATTCAAAATCGTATCGGATAATACATAATATGGAAATAATTAAATCCTGTTACATGCTTACCCAATTAATTGATTAAAAGGGATCTTAACTGCTCTCCCTTTTTTACATCTTATACGTTTATTACCATATTGTTCCACATACCCCAATCTGTACATATCATGTAATATCTCTTAACAAAGGAGGAAATGCAAATGGCATTTGGTGGCGTTGATCGTGATGATTGTTGTCGTCCCGAAAGAAACCGTTTTGGAGAAGGAATAGCGATTGTAGTCGTGATTATTCTTCTGCTTATCGCAATGGGAATAGTATTCTAATTAAAAGGAGGAAATTCTTATGTTCGGAATGGGTCAAGGAATGAGTTTTGGCGGACTTGGTCAAGGCGGAATGCGCGGAGCATGCTGTCCTCCCCCTGTATGTTGCCCCCCTGTCGGCGGCGGGGTTGGTGTAGGAATCATTGCTGTTGCTATTTTGATTCTTATCGCTTTAGGAGTTATTTTCTAAAAAATTCTAATAAACTGGCTATCATCCGAAAAGGTGGTAGCCTTTAATTATCCATACGAACGGCTCTCCCTTTTTTACATCTTATACAAAAACCATTTTAACAGGTCTATTGCGACGATTTATCCATGGAAATCAGGGCATGCTAAATCCATGAAAATTCTCAAACGCTTCTTAATTTACGGAATCATTGGCCTTGTCCTTGAGGTCGTATATACGGGTTTGGCCTCCCTCCTCAAAGGGGATTTCAGAATGCAAGGGTTTACCTTCTTGGTGATGATGCCCATTTATGGGCTGTCAGTCTTTATCGAACCCTTGCACAACCGCTTACGGCCTTTTCCTTGGTGGATCCGCGGCCTGATGTATTTAGCCACGATCTGGATGATTGAATATTTTAGTGGTGTTATTTTGGCGGGAGTCTTAGGTGATTGTCCCTGGCACTACAGTGACAAATTAAACGTTAATGGGTATATTACCCTTCGTATGGCCCCCGAATGGTTCCTTGCTGGCTTAGGGTTTGAAGTCCTTCATGATTTATTAGACAAGTTGCCCTTCGAAATCTGATGGGGGAATCTCTATAAATAACAGCCCCCCATCTCACATCTTCCACAAAACCATTTGCACGTTCCCAACTCAAACTTAATTTCGAACAGCCTTAACTCTCCCTTGATTTCGCTCTGGCACCGGAAGCACAGCATCTTATTGCCGGCTAGCTTCTCTTCGGTCATTGAGATGACCTGCATCATGGGTCAATCACTACTTCGGTCAGAGTTCGCTTCATTTCATGTGCTTCGATCATTCCTATTTCCTCCAGAAAATATTCAGTAGTAGCGTCGCGAACACCCCTGTTGCTGTGATAATAAAAGTAGCCCAACGCCAAAGGATCGTTTTCTGTTCTTCCTTGTGCTTATCAAACTCTGTCCTGGTCACATAATTACCAGCTATCAACACGCGCAATTCTGTTATAGCCGTATGGACATTCTTAACATCGCTCTTGATTTCCGTTACGTCATCCTTGAGTGACTGAACTTCAGGGTCACTTCCCCCCATACGTTACCTCCTTAAATACTTCCGATTCTTCAACGGTCTTGGCACGTCTGACGGACCATGGTTACACCTCCGTAAATTTAGGGTTGATTCATTTTATGTTCTCGGTTGGACATGTGTTCTCTGGTTGTCCATTTGAGGCACACTACACTGCATATAAACCTCCATTCCG